>CBHEUU010000578.1:0-3544 GCA_965990355.1 uncultured Chitinophagaceae bacterium | reverse complement strand
TGAGTCTCTTATCGTTTTTTTTCTTGGTGATACCGCATTAGGATTTGATAAAATATATCGCTGTTTAAACTGCCAGAATGAGTTTACAGAACCGGTTTCCAACAGGCCTGCTGAAGCAAAACATTCCGGATTAAGTTCGTAACTTACTATACAATTTTTGCTTGCCATGGGAGACCGTATTATCCAATATTTTTCTACCCTTGATCAAAGGCCGTTTGAAAGAATGGCCATCCTTGTAGGAGGCCTGCTGATCTTCTGGATCATTGAAGGCGCCATTCCGCTGCTGCCGATGCGGTATAAAAAGAATAAAGTGCGGCACGCCTCGGTCAATTTTGGTTTTACTGTTATCCATCTCATCATCCACACTTTTCTGGCTATCTTGATCATAAAACTTTCCGATTGGTGTGCGCAGGCAGGATTTGGCCTGGTTTACTGGTTCAATGCCAATGTACTTTTCACTATTATAATCGGTGTGCTGGCGCTCGATTTCAGCAGCTGGCTGGTGCATTTTGTGATGCACAAGAATAAAATTCTCTGGCGTTTCCACCTGGTGCATCATAGTGATAATAGTGTGGATGTGACCACTGGGCTCCGCCATCATCCTGGCGACAGTCTGCTGCGTGGTATCTTTTTCCTGTTACTGATCTTTGTATCCGGAGCTCCGATGTATAGCGTGATGATCTATCAGACCCTCGTTGTACTGGCCACTGCTTTTACACATGCCAATATCAGCCTGCCGAAGAAAATGGACCACGCATTAAGTTATATTCTTATTTCTCCCAATATGCATAAAGTGCATCATCATTGGAAACAGCCTTATACAGACAGCAATTATGGAGCAGTGTTTTCTATCTGGGACAGGTTGCTCGGCACTTTCCGCAAGCTTGATATTTCACAGATCAGGTATGGGTTAGACAGGCATTATCCCAATGAAAAGGATGAAGACTTTATTGGGTTGCTTAAAAAGCCCTTTCAAAAACTGGAGCCCTGATCGCTCCCGTTAATTACTTTTGCAGCTATGAAGATCGTCGCCATGATTCCGGCAAGATATGCCGCTACACGCTTTCCTGCCAAACTAATGCAGCAACTGGGAGATAAAACAGTTATCCGCTTTACGTATGATGCAACCGTGGCTACCGGTTTATTTGATGATGTGGTGGTAGTAACAGACAGTGATATTATTTTCACCGAAATAACCAGCCACGGCGGTAAAGCAGTAATGAGTAAACGCCCCCACGAAAGCGGCAGCGACCGTATTGCGGAAGCTATTGCTGATATGAATGTAGATGTGGTGGTAAATGTGCAGGGTGACGAACCTTTTGTTCGTAGAGAACCTTTGGAAAAACTCGTCCGTTTGTTTGATGATCCTTCAGTGCAGGTAGGCTCATTAATGCGCAAAATGACAGAGATAAATGATGCGCAAAACGTCAGTGAGGTAAAAGTGGTGGTCAATAAAAAAATGGATGCATTGTACTTTAGCAGAAGCCCGATCCCCTTTATTGCCAACACAAGCATTGATGCTCCTTATTTCCTGCATATTGGTGTATATGGGTTCAGGAAAAATGCGCTGCTTGATTTTACCGGTTGGCCTGCTGGTATCCTGGAGCGCGTGGAAAAACTGGAACAACTGAGATACCTCGAAAACGGAATAAGCATACGCATGGCCGAAGTTGAATTTGAAAGTGTGGCGATTGATACTCCTGAAGACCTGGAGATCGCGAAGAAACTCCTTTGATCCCCCTTTAAATGAATCATTGAATGCGGCCTGTAAAGCAAGTATACCAGTATATCGTTTATTCGCTCCGAACGAAATTGAGCCGCGTTCAGTATATCATGCTGGTGGCAACACTAACAGGATTGTTTTCCGGTTTAGCCGCTGTATTATTGAAAACAGTAGTGCACTACCTCCAGGATTGGATCAAAGACATTAGTTTAAGCCGGTTTGCCTTTCTTCTGTTTCCTATGATCGGCTTGTTGCTGACAGTGCTTGCAATCCGTTTATTTTTTCATTCGCATATTGAAAAAGGCATTGCGATGGTATTAAGGGCCATTGCCCGGAAATCTTCCTTTATTCCTTTAAAACATACTTACCTACACATGATCACCAGCTCGTTGACAGTAGGCCTGGGTGGTTCGGCAGGTTTGGAAGCGCCGATTGTTGCAACTGGTTCTGCAATTGGTTCCAATACGGCGCGCATCAGCGATCTTAATTACAGGGAAAGAACTTTATTGATCGGTTGTGGTGCAGCAGCCGGAATATCGGCTGTGTTCAATGCTCCTATTGCCGGTGTTATTTTCGCCATTGAAGTTTTGCTTACAGAAACTGTTGTGGTCAGTTATTTCATACCGCTGATCATCTCTTCTGTAGTCGGCGCTTTGTGTTCCAAGATCATTTTGCAGGAGTCTTCGCTTTTTCATTTTGTGTTGCAGGAGAATTTCGATTACACCAATGTTCCTTACTATATTTTATTGGGCATACTGGCAGGATTTATTTCTCTTTATTATGCCCGCATGTTTAAAGGCACTGAAACAAAACTTCATCACTGGAAGACCAATTCTTATGTCAAAGCAATCATTGGCGGTTTCATGCTGATGGCGCTTTATTTTCTGTTGCCTCCTCTTTTTGGCGAAGGTTATGAAAGCGTTACACTACTGGCCAATGGCACACCCGGAGAGATCAATGACAACACAGCTTTATTTTCCCTGGTGTCGGAAGATTGGTCACTGGTGCTATTCACGGGAATGATCGTTTTACTGAAACCTTTATCTGCTGCCATCACCATAGGCAGCGGTGGTAATGGCGGTAATTTTGCCCCTTCGCTTTTTACAGGTTCTTATCTCGGGTTCTTTTTTTCGAAGCTTCTCAACAACAGTGGCTGGGTAAGGATCCCGGAAGGAAATTTCAGTCTCGTAGGTATGGCCGGCGTATTAAGCGGTGTGATGTATTGCCCATTGTCTGCCATCTTTCTTATCGCCGAAATCACGAATGGTTATGAACTGTTCATTCCTTTAATGCTGGTCTCGTCCATTTCTTTTTTTATTGTAAAAAGCTATGAGCCTTATTCAATGGACACAAGACAGCTGGCAAAAGAAGGGCAGATCTTTACACATAAAAAAGAAAAGAACATTCTTACTTCGATCCAGCTTCCGGAAATGCTGCAGGATAAATATGACAGCATCGGTATTGATCAAACTCTTCGCGACCTGGTGGACATTATCAAAAGAAGTGAAAAAAATATTTTTGCTGTTCATGATAATAAAGAAAAGTTTGCCGGCATCATTGAACTGAATGATATAAAACAGCTTTTATTTCAGCCGGATCTTTTCGATAAAACACTTATCAGGAAACTGGTGAAAAAACCGGCTGCTATTTTAAGTGAAGAACAGGATATGCATTCTGTGATGGAGAAGTTTGACATTACTCAGAGCTGGTATTTACCGGTGCTGGACAAAGAGAAAAAATTTGTCGGGTTTATTTCAAAAACGAAATTGTTTAATAAATACAGGGAGATCCTGGCTTCGCAGGTAGATCTGTATGAGACTT
>CBHEUU010000577.1:0-3549 GCA_965990355.1 uncultured Chitinophagaceae bacterium | reverse complement strand
GCTGATTAATAAAGATTTCTTTCTTTTTTTCCAATAGTTTTTTCCCAGGCTAGTAAGATTTCATTTTTTATCTTAAAACCACGCATACCCGCCCTTCGTATAATTACGGAACAATCACCCGGTTTTACTAAATTTTAGCATAAACCCTTAGCCACAAGCACTATCTACGCTTATGGCACGTTACATTTATGGCGAAAATTCAACATACTATTGCAGATCTTATCCTAAAGAAATTATCTAGATAAATGAACTTGTCAAGCTTACTGGAACGTACCGCTGCCTTTGCATTATCCCTGCCTATCCTCCTGCTTTTATTAACCAGGCTGGCGTGGTACAGAGGTTTTATCGCTTTGTTCATTTATTATATCATCAATTTCGGCTACTCTTTACTGGCAATCGGGTATATCCATTTAAGCAATGATTTTGTGAGGACCTGTGGTATCATCAGCAACCTGGTTGATGCACCGCTTATGCTTCTATTTCTGACCTATTTCTGCCGCACTTCTTCCTTTAAAAGGAATATATTCTGGGTAGTTGGTGGCTTTCTTGTGTATGAAGCGATCATTCTGGCCATTTTCGGGTTTAATGTAGATGCTTCCACGATTATTGCCACACCAGGACTGGCATTAACCTTTACGCTTTCCCTGATATTTGCCATTCACCAGGTAAAGATCACTGCCGTTTACAATAAAGCAGCAGGTAAAGCTATTATCGCCGCTGCACTCTTCTTTGGATATGTCGGTTTTACCTATGTGTTTTCTGTTTTCTACTTTATGAAAAACTACCAGGAAGATGCAAGACTTGTATTCTTTATCATCACCATATTTTCTGCACTTACCATTTCCTGGGGTATCATCCTGGAAAGAAAACGGGTAAAGAAACTGTTTGAAATAAAAACAGCAAGGGAAGAATTAAAAGCGCTTTATGCAGGGGAAGAAAGAAAAACGATTGCCCCGCTAGAGACAATCGTTTTCAATATAGATAATAACTGGAGCCGGGAGTCTTCTTAAAAACAATATTTCCCTTCTGCAATCAGTTTATCCGCAATTCTCCTGCGGGCATCTTTAGTATTGAATGGTTCCGCTTTGGTAAAACGTTTCAATCCCATTAAGATCATCCGCTGCTCATCCCCTTCGGAGAAGGAATTGATCGCATCTTTGCCCGCCTTATTCACCTTATCCGCTGCATCAAACAGGTACGTACGCATCATGTCCTGTTGAAGGGCGGTTGCAGCTTCTCCCTGCTGATCGGTCATTTTTATTACGCGCAGCAACACACTTTCTGCGTTGAAGGTTGCAATAGCCATATCTGCAAGGTTCATCAGGATCTCCTGCTCACCTTCTATTTTCATCATCAGTTTTTGTACTGCTGCACCGGCAGTCATCAGGATCGCCTTTTTCAGGTTGTTCACCAGCTTCTTTTCCTTTGCAAATGGCACTTCATCTTCCGAGCCAAAATCCGGGATGCTCATCAGTTCTTTTTGCACTGCAAACGCAGGTCCCATCAAGTCGAGCCTTCCGCCCATCGCTCTTTTCAGGGTCATGTCCAGGGTAAGCAGGCGGTTGATCTCATTGGTTCCTTCAAAGATCCGGTTGATGCGGCTATCACGATAAGCGCGGGAGATATTGTATTCCGCACTGAAGCCATTGCCTCCATGAATCTGCACGCCCTCATCCACCACATAATCGAGCACTTCGCTGCCTGCCACTTTCAGCATCGCACATTCAATGGCATATTCTTCGGCAGCACCCAGTAATGATTCATTGGAAGGTTGGCCGGACGCCAATAATTCTTTTTCCTTTTCAGCAATCCAGTTGGCTGTACGGTACAATGCTGCTTCCGTCGCAAAAATTCCAATCGCCATTTCCGCCAGCTTATGTTTGATGGCACCGAAATTAGCAATGGGTTGTTTGAATTGCTCTCTCGTTTTGGCATACTGCACTGTCTCGCTCATGGATCTTCTTGCAGCGCCTACCGTTGCAGCGCAAAGCTTCAGCCTGCCAATATTTAAAATATTAAAAGCGATCTTATGTCCCTTGCCAATCTCCCCTAATACGTTTTCAACCGGGACTTTGGCATCCTGGAAGTATAATTGCACAGTGGAAGAACCTTTAATGCCCATCTTATGTTCTTCAGGTCCCTGCGTAAAACCTTCTGTACCTCTTTCTACAATAAACCCGGTAAATTTATCTCCATCTACTTTTGCAAATACCGTATATACCTGCGCAAAGCCTCCATTGGTGATCCAGCATTTCTGACCGTTCAATAAATAATATTTACCATCATCACTCAGCTTAGCCGTAGTTTTTGCTCCTAATGCATCGCTGCCGCTGTTGGGTTCTGTGAGCCCGTAAGCACCGGCCCATTCACCCGTGATGAGTTTGGGAATATATTTCTGTTTTTGTTCCGGAGTACCGAAATACAAAATCGGTAAGGTCCCAATCCCTGTATGCGCAGCAACAGCTACAGAGAAGGAATGACCTGCACCCAGGTATTCGTTGATGATCGTAGCCGTGACAGAATCTTTTCCCAACCCGCCATATTCTTCGGGGAAGGAAGTGGCCAGCAAGCCCTGTTCACCGGCTTTTGTTACAAGCGATTTCATCAATCCCGGTTCCAGGCTATCGATGCGGTCAAGAATAGGATATATTTCTGCTTCAAGGAACTGGTTACACATATCCCTGATCATCCGTTCCTCTTCAGTAAAATCTTCAGGAATGAATGTTTCAAAGGGGGAGGATTCTTTAATCAGCCATTCACCTCCCTTTAGCACATTTTTGGCATCAGTTGCAGTACTCATGGTAATAAAGTTTAAAAGGTTTAAGAACGCAAATGATTCGCGTTATTTTAAGTTATCGTATACGATTTGCAGAACTTCTTTACAGACTTCAATCCTGTCTGCAGGCACTGTTTTCAGCGCTTCATTCAGGGTTTCATCTGCTATCTGCATGGTTTCTTCTTCCAGTTTTTGGGCCTGCTTTGTCAGGTAGATGAGATTGATTCGGCGGTCATTTTCTGAAGCAACTCTTTTTACCAGGTTCAGTTTTTCAAGATTATCTACCAGCCGTGTAATGCTGGGTTTATCCCTGAATGTAGCATTACAAAGTTGTTGCTGACTGCGGCCATCTTCTTTCCATAAATGATAAAGTACACTCCATTGCTCAATCGTGATGTTCAATCCCGCCGTGTTGAATTTCTTTTGCAGGCGGCGGGCAATAGCCGTGGAAGCTTTACCGGTGATAAAGCTGTACAGCTCTCCTTTTTTAAAATGGTTGTTTGACATATAGTTGTTTGTGCAACTATCCAAAAATAATATTAAATTTGAATTGCCGCAAGTAAATTTTTTACTTCAACCGTTTTTAACAATATGCAACACCAGTTGCTCACCTACCGGGATTCAGCCCTCAGTTATTACCGTTTTGGCAATGGTCCAAAGCAGGTACTCTGCTTCCATGGCTATGGTGAGAACGCCCAATCGTTTGCTTTCCTTGAAGAATCAATTGGTAATGAATACACTTTCCATGCAATAGACCTGCCTTTCCATGGGCA
>CBHEUU010000576.1:0-3564 GCA_965990355.1 uncultured Chitinophagaceae bacterium | reverse complement strand
TTTACCCCTAGTCTCCTGTTAAAAAAATTTCAGCCCCTCAAAATCAGAAGTATATATCACTGAAAATTAACATTCAAGCTGATAATTTGATCAATTCCTACGAAAACAACAATGCCAGTCATATATACATGAAATTTCCGGCGGAGGTTGGCCCTCTTTAAAAATATTCCTTTTAGCCCGAGATCTGACCTGTAATAGAGTCAGTATTATTTTTTCCGGAGAGCGGCGATTGCCTTTTTAGAAAATTCTTTGGTCACCAACCGCCCGCTGATAGCCGCCCGCTCCAGCAGCAACCTGTCCCAATCTTCCGTTCCCTTCCAATTGATCTTTTTGATCTCAGCCATTGCCTCGGGACTTGAATGTGCCAATGTATAGGTGAGCCTGGCGATGGATTCATCCATGCCTTCTACTGTAGGATGCAATTCTGCAAACAATCCCTTTCTCCTCGCCCAATCGCCATTTCTCCACATGGTAGCATCAATGGCCAATTGGGAAAATGCTGAAAGACCGATCTTTCTTTCCACTGCCGGCCCCACCACAAATGGGCCGATTCCTATAGAAAGCTCGCTCAGCTTCACTTCCGCCGCCTCAGCTGCAATTGCGTAATCCAGCGCTGCTACAATTCCAACACCTCCGCCAACACATTTGCCATGAATCCGGCCTACAATAATTTTGGGGCAAGTGCGCATTGCATTGATCACATGCGCAAACCCACTGAAAAAATGCAATCCCTCTTCTGCAGTTTTAATAGCTGCCAGTTCATCAAAAGATGCACCTGCGCAAAAAGCATGCTCCCCGCCTGAACGCAGCAATATCACTTTCACTTCAGTATCATTTCCTGCACTGTGAATAGCCTGGGCCAATTGCTCCAGTATTCTCGCTGGCAATGCATTGCTTTGCGGATGAAAAAATTCTATTGTAGCTATTCCATTATGCAATTCGGTTTTGACGTATGCTTCCTTGATATCTGTGATCATAGTTAGAGATTAAAGTATTTGAATTCAAAAGTATTGAAAATTGTTTTTGATTGAATGGGCTAGGTGTTGTCCATTGGCCGTTGTCCGTTGTCCATTGTCCGTTGTCCGTTGTCCGAATGGCCGAATGAGCACGCAAGTCAGTCCGGTAGTCCCTTCCATTGTCACCCCGGACCAGGTTTAGTTAGTTGACTACTGTAGTTCACTAAGATCCGGGGTCTCCACAGTAAGAAAAGTGTTTTCCTATTGAAGAAATGGTTATCTAAATGTATTAAACAGCACTGTGAGTACCGAGGAGACCCCGGATCTTAGACTCATTAAACTTGCATGTTAACTAAACCTCGTCCGGAGTGACAATGGAGGATGTCTTACGGGTATCGAACGGCCATTCGGACAACGGTCAACGGACAACACCTATCCCTTCTTCGCCACCATCGTCAATATAGTCGCCACACCCACCACCGGCTCCTCCGTTTCATCCAGTATTTCTACCAGCCATTTAACAATACCCCTGGCAATATCCGTTTCGTCTTTCTTATCCTGGGGCAATTTTTCCTTGCAGGTAAACCGCACATAAATAGTTGCTCCGGGATAAACAGGTTTAGTAAACCGCAATTCATCTATTCCATAATTGAGCAGCACCGGATTTTTTTCATAGCTGTCTACAAACAACCCTGCTGCTGCACTCATAATAAAATAACCATGCGCCACCTGTTGCTCAAACATGGTGCCTGCAAAATCGGTTTCCCGTAGATGCGCATAAAAATGATCGCCGCTCAGATCAGCAAAGCGGTCTATATCTTCAGAAGTGATTACCCGTTTAGGCGTGATCAGCTGATCGCCCACCTGCAATTCTTCATAATACTTGCGGAATGGATGCTGACCCGGATCTTTTCCTTTTGCATAGGGCTGGTACACATTTGTAATCGCTGTGATCATGGTTGGTGAACCCTGCAAAGCCACTCTCTGCATATAATGTTTTACTCCGCGCAGCCCACCCATTTCTTCTCCTCCACCGGCACGGCCGGGGCCTCCATGTACCAGCAATGGCAATGGAGAACCATGCCCGGTTGATTCTTTGGCGCAGGCTTCATTCAATACCAGTATCCGTCCATGGTGCGTGGCTGCTCCAAGTACGTATTCCCTGGCCAGCTTTTCACTGGCGGTTACAATGGAACTGCACAAACTACCCTTTCCTTTTTTGCTGAGCGCTATGGCTTCGTCCATGCCGCGGTAAGGCATGATCGTGCTTACCGGTCCAAATGCTTCCACTTCATGTGCTGCAGTATTTTCAAAAGGCTTTTCATTCAATAAAAGCAGGGGAGAAATGAATGCTCCCTTAGCAGCATCGGCATCCAGCACTTCCACACTATCGAGCGAGCCATATATCAACCGGGATGAAGCCAGTAGTTTCTGCACCTGTGCTTTCACTTCTTCCCTTTGGGTTTCTCCTGCCAGCGAACCCATGCGCACTTTTTCGTTCAACGGATTACCGATCAGGGTTTGTGAAAGAGAAGAAGCAATCGCTTTCCATATATCATCCATTTTATTTTCCGGAACAAAAATCCTGCGGACTGCCGTGCATTTCTGCCCGGCCTTGACAGTCATTTCTTTTCTTATTTCTTTAATGAAAATGTCCCATTCAGGTTTTCCCGGCTCCACATCTTCTCCCAGTACAATGCAATTCAGTGAATCGGCTTCCATATTGAATGGCACTGATTCGTTTAAGATTTTCGGATGCGAACGCAGTTTTAATCCTGTGGAAGCACTTCCCGTAAACGTTACCACATCCTGTGAGTTTACATGGTCCAGCAGATCACCGGCACTGCCGCAGATCAATTGCAGGGAGCCTTCAGGTAATATCCCCGACTGAATGATCTCTCTTACCACTGCTTCTGTGAGATAACAGGTTACTGTAGCCGGTTTCACCACAGCCGGAACGCCCGCCAGCAGGTTCACTGCGATCTTCTCCAGCATTCCCCAAACGGGAAAATTAAAGGCGTTGATATGAATGGCCACCCCTTCTTTTGGCACCAGTATATGTGTGCCCATAAAACTGTTCTGCTTACTCAGGTTATGCGCTTCTCCATCGACACAAAAAGATTCATCCGGGAGCTTGCGCCGCAAAGATGCATTGGCAAATAAATTACCGATACCGCCTTCAATATCTATCCAGCTATCAGCCCTGGTGGCGCCTGTTTGATAACTGATTTTATAAAATTTATCCAGGTGCTGTTGTAAATGAAGTGCAAGAGCTTTCAACCGGTTTCCTCTTTCATGAAAGCTGAGTTTCCGTAAGGCGGGGTTGCCTGTATTTCTTCCATAATCAAGAATGCTTTTAAAATCCAGTCCCTTTGTGGAAGCGGTTCCGATCAATTCGCCATTCACTGCATTATACAAGGATTGGCCTTCGCCATCCCCATTGATCCATTTACCGGTAATATAGTTTTGAAATTGGGTCATAATATGCAAATTCGTTAGAGTTGCTAAATTAGTTCAAGTTGCCTTAACGGGGATTTATAGAATTATCTCAGAAATCATATTTAATTTGCGCCCTCAATCAGCCAATATGAAAGTTTTAGTTTTTCCC
>CBHEUU010000575.1:0-3570 GCA_965990355.1 uncultured Chitinophagaceae bacterium | reverse complement strand
AAATCTAATAATTGTCAGTCATGTTCTCCCAACCATTAACCAACCAACCTGCCACCAGGCAATTTTTGCCTGCTATTCATTATCTTTTTATGATTGCCATCATCACCATCATCACTGGCTGTTTTGCAGAAGGGAAAGAAAAAAATGCCCCAACTGCTACAGCTGCTGTGCAAACTATTCCTGTAGATGGTAATATCATTAAGCCTGCCACTTTAAAAGAAGAACTGGAAATAACTGGCTCACTTGCTGCCAACCAACAGGTAGATATCGTAAGTGAATTAACCCGTAAAATTATCCGCGTTAATGTTAAAGAAGGGGCTTATGTTCAGACCGGGCAGCTACTTTTTGAATTGGACAATGCCGACTTATTGGCTCAGTTGCAAAGATTGCGTCAACAGGAAAAACTGGCTTCGCTGAACGAAGAACGTATGCGTGATCTGATTACGCACGAAGCTGTGATACAACAGGATTACGACCAGGCTTTCACCAATCTGAAAGTACTGCAAGCGCAAATAGCGGAGTTGCTTGTTACCATTAATAAAACACACATTAAAGCCCCTTTTGGCGGACAGATAGGTATCGTGCATGTCTACCCCGGTGCTGTAGTATCTGTAAACACAGTACTCGCTAACATACAGGATAACAGTGTTATTAAATTAGATTTTCTTGTTCCGGAAAAATATGCACCTGTCATTCCGGAGGGTAGTGAGCAAATATTCACCGTCACTTCCGACACAAATCATTATACGGCAAAAGTTGTAGCAAGAGAATCAAAGCTGGATGAGACTACAAGAACACTACTCGTAAGAGCTGTCAGCAAAAATCCTGGTAAAAAGTTGTTACCCGGACAGAGTGCAAGAATACATCTTTCATTACATTCTTCAAACGATGCGTTGACGGTTTCCTCCCAGGCCTTAATACCTACTTCGCAAGGTTATAATGTTTACGTTGTTAAAAATAGCCAGGTACAAATTACTCCTGTAGAAATAGGGCAACGTGGTCCTTATACTGTAGAAATATTGAGCGGATTAAACAAAGGAGATACTGTTGTTACCAGTAACCTGCTGAGACTGTCACCAGGAGCCGGGGTACATTTTGTGACGTTGAAATAAATCATTGAACATGCGTCATCAGTCGTGAGTAGTCCACTAAAAATTCGACTCTCACGGGTATCATAAAATATTATTGCTTACAAATAACTTATTACAATGAGTGCTATTTCGCAAGTAAGTATATCACGTCCCGTATTGGCAGGCGTTATGTCGGTATTGCTGATATTGTTTGGGGTTGTTGGATATACATTTTTAGGAACAAGAGAGTATCCGGTTACTGACTCACCTATTGTTACCGTAACTACTGTTTATCCCGGAGCCAGCGCAGATATTATTGCTTCACAGGTCACCAAGCCATTGGAAGAAGCAGTAGCTGAAGCAAATGGAATCAAAGCTATGTCTTCGGTATCACGTGAACAGGTTAGTATCATTACTGTTGAATTTAATTTAGATGCAGACCTGGAAGCGGCAGCTAATGATGTTCGTGATAAAGTATCCAAGTCAAGGCAACAATTACCGGTTGATATAGAACCTACTATTGTCGAAAAATCCGGTCCACCCGAATTTCTCGTTTTCTTAACCGTACAAAGCGACACAAAAAGTCTTGAGGATATTACTGATTTTGTTAACATCAATATCAAGGAGCGTTTACAATCCATACCCGGTGTTCGGTTGGTAGACTCTTATGCGGGGCGTAAAAGAGCGATGCGCTTACGTATGGATCCGGTCAAACTGGCCGCGTATCAACTTACGCCTTCTGATATACAAGCGGCATTGCAGCGGGAAAATGTTGATTTACCCAGCGGCCGGATTGAAGGAGAAAGTACAGAAGTAACACTGCGGACACAGGGAAGACTGGTTACGGAAGATGATTTCAATAACATGATTCTCCGGCAAGAGGGAGGTGCTATTGTTCGCTTTAAAGATATTGGTACAGCTATCATGTCCTCTCAAAATGAAAGAACTGCCATGATTGTGAGCCAGGGCAATACGGCCAGATATGGTGTTGGTACTGGTGTACAACCACAGAGGGGAGCTAATTCGTTGGCCATAGTAGATGAGTTTAAAAAAAGGTTTGATGATATTGTCAAAACTGCGCCCAAAGACTACATTATTTCCCTGGGAAAAGATTTTACAGTACCCGTTCGCAACTCTTTAAATGAAGTAGGGGAAACATTACTGCTTGCTTTTGCTCTTGTTGCACTGATCATTTTTGTTTTTTTGCGTAACTGGCGAAGTACAATTATTCCATTGGTAGCGATTCCGGTTTCTATCATCTCTGCCTTCTTCATCATGTACATCGGCAACTTTTCCATTAATGTCTTAACCTTGCTCGGGCTGGTACTGGCAATTGGCCTTGTAGTGGATGATGCCATTGTGGTACTGGAAAATATATACAGTAAAGTAGAGGAGGGGATGACGCCATTGCAGGCTGCCCGCAAAGGGTCCAATGAAATTTATTTTGCTGTTCTTTCCACTACTGTAACGCTTGCTGCGGTATTCTTACCTATTTTATTTCTTGGCGGAATAACCGGTCGTTTGTTCAAAGAGTTCGCCATCGTAGTATCTGGTTCCGTATTGATATCAGCTTTCGTTGCCTTGACCTTATCGCCTATGATGAGTGCCTATATGCTTAAAGCAGGTGCTTCGCACAACTGGTTGTATAAAAAAACAGAACCCTTCTTTGTAAAGCTGAACAACGGTTATGAGAAAACATTGCGCATTTTCTTTAAACGAAGGTGGCTTGGGTTTGTACTATTGCTTTTATCATTTGGTATAGCGTGGTTATTAGCTCCTAAATTACCATCCGAGCTGGCGCCGCTTGAAGATAGATCTATGGTGGGATTAGCGGTCATTGCTCCGGAAGGTACATCCTATGAAAGCATGGAAGAAACCATGAAAGCTGTTACCAATTATGTAGCAGATTCTATTCCAGATCTGAATGAGAATACAACTTATGCAGGTATTGCCGCATCTGTCGGCACATTAGTGCAACCGGTAAACGGAGGGTTTCAATGGATATTCCTGAAGGACCCTGAGGACCGTAAAAGTGGTTTAACACAGTCCGAGATATATCAAAAACTGGTGGAAGCATCCACGAAATTCAGGGATGTGATCATTATCCCTATACAGATACCTACTATTGGTGGTTTCTCCAGTTCACAGCCGTTAGAATATGTAGTACAAGCTCCTGACCTGGAGAGCTTGATTCATATCATGCCCAAATTGATGGGTGAAGTGTATCAAAGCAAAAAGCTCGCTTTTCAAAATCCGGATTTTAAAGTGAACCGGCCTGAAATAGGAATTACTATCGACAGACAACGTGCTGCACAAACAGGCATATCAACACAGGAGATCGGACGTACACTCCAACTGGCACTCAGCGGAAGAAGATATGGTTATTTCATCCACAATGACCGGCAGTATGAAGTAATAGGTCAGTTAGACAGGAAAGAACGTTCAGCACCCGCTGATCTGCGATCATAGTTTTTGAAATCAATTAAAGGCGAAATGGTGT
>CBHEUU010000574.1:0-3579 GCA_965990355.1 uncultured Chitinophagaceae bacterium | reverse complement strand
TGTTGCCATTTATTGTTGCTAACGTGCTGCTGGCACCTTCCTTTTATTTACGGGGCCATGCATACCAGGTTTCTTTCCTGCTTCAGTTCCCAGGCAGCTGGTACGACAGGTTATTCGTTATAATGGGGCACTTGCAATTTATCGCCTATTTTATAGCTATATTCCTGGTTTTGCGGAGATATAAAATTTTGCTGCTCGAAAACCAATCCCGGGTAAGCACTCAAGCTTACCGTTGGTTGTTTCAATTATCAATCATCTTATGCGTGGTGCATGGGATAATAATTGTCAAAAGCTTGTTGAACAGCCAGACCAATTATCCTCTCCATTCATTACTTACAGTGATTGTCAGCTTCAATACCATATTTGTGCTCAGCTGGTTTACATTGAAAGCGCTTTATCAACCGGAACTTTTTAAAGGAATGCCGGCTGATTTGCCTACCGTTCGCGAGTTGATAAACCATGATATTCCCGCGAATGAGCCTTCCCTGGCTAAAGCGAAACCGGCAATGGAAATAAATAATGAGATGGCTAATAAACTGAGGGAATATTTTGAAACGGAAAAACCTTATCTGGACCCGGATCTTACTATCCACCGGGTAGCAACCGTATTGCAGGCATCGGTAAAGGAATTGTCTATTTGCATTAATCACCAGCTGGGAATTCATTTTTTCGATTTTGTAAATGAATACAGAATACGGTATGCGATGACTGTATTGGCCGATCCGGGCCAAAAAACAAGACCGTGCTGGAAATTTTATATGAAGCAGGCTTCAATTCCAAGTCTTCTTTTCACGCCGCCTTTATGAAACATTCAACTCTTACGCCCACCCAGTACCGGAAAAATGTGCTGGAAAATGCAAAAAAATCTTAAACCACCAACCAAATCAGTCCGACTTTCTTTAATCGGACGAATATTCCGGCCTTGCTCGTCAGTTTTACGGCATGAAAAAAGCAATATACATCCTACTGATCACAACCGCACTGCTTTCCGGCAATGATCTGCAGGCACAATCTGGCATTGCAAACCCTGCAAAAAAGCTGGACTCGGTGTTCAACACATATAGCCGTCTCAACCGGTTCAGTGGTAGTGTGCTGATAGCACAAAAGGGGACCGTATTATTGCGTAAAGGGTACGGGCAGGCAAACAGGGAATGGAATATTCCCAATACCCCTTCCACCAGGTTCCGTATCGGCTCCATCAGCAAACAATTTACTTCTATGCTGATCATGCAGCTCCGTCAGTCGGGCAAATTAGACTTGCAGGAAAAAATCACTGCCTATTTGCCCTGGTTCGACAGTACAATAGGAAAAAAAATCACGATACACCATTTACTGACCAATAGCTCGGGACTTCCTAATTATACGGACGAACCGAATTTTATGTCGGAAATGGTGGTACAAAAATTAAATCCTTCCGAATTCGCTAAAAAATATTTCAAAAACCGGCTGGATTTTGAACCAGGCACCAAATATTTTTATTCCAACACCAATTATTTCCTGCTGGGGCTGATCATTGAAAGCATTACACATAAACCATACGAGCAGGTTTTGCAGGAAAATATCCTGGATATCGCAGGAATGAAGAATACAGGGATTGATGATCCAAATAAGCTGATTCCAAATCGCGCAGGCGGTTATTACTATAATTTCGACGGATACAGGAATGCAGATTATATTAATATGGCATCGGCCACTTTTGCTTGTGGTGCATTATATTCAACTGTTGAGGATTTATACCTCTGGCATCAGGCATTGAATACGGAAAAATTATTATCCAATGAAAATAAAAAACTGATGTTTACTCCTGGCCTGGATGATTATGCTTACGGATGGATCATTAGGAACAGGGACAATTTCGAGGGAACGGGGCAGCGGGCAATTATACAGGTTCACGGCGGAAGGATCAATGGTTTTCTCAGTATGCTCTTCAGGATCCCGGAACAGGATATTTTTATCGTTATCCTTAATAATTTATGGGTGCCCAATTATTCCGGGATTATAGATGAAATACTGGTAAATGCCGTGGATGCTTTATTCAATAAACCTGTGACGCTTCCAAAGCCGACCCCTGCCAGGGAAATGTATCTTATGCTGCAAAGCCAACCTGCAAAGAATGCCATTGCATTCTATAGAAATGCAAAAACAACTCAAAAAGCGCTCTATGATTTCAGCAACAGCACGGATCTCATAAACCTGGGAGATCTTTTAAGTAACCAACTCAGGACTAAGGATGCTTTGGATATTTATAAACTGGCTGCTGATGAAAACCCGGCATCCTTTACTGTTATACAAAAGTATGCACTGGCTTTAACGAAAACCGGTGAAAGGGAACAGGCTTTGATTTACATAAAGCTTTCCGGATTATCTGCAGAAGAAAAGGAAAAACTCATTGATAAAATAAATATACCACAGTAACCTGCACAGGATTTTCGTTATCTAATTCATTTTTGTAAAGTCCTTGCTCAATTTACTAAAAAATCAATGTTTGGCGGAAACGTACAATTTCAGGTGCCGGGGACTGAATATGTTTGCTCCATCATTTAAAACAAATAAATATGGAAAAGATTTTAGTACTTGGAGCAACCGGCAAGACCGGCAAACGTATCAGTGAACGTTTAACAAAGTTGGGACATTCCGTCCGCTCAGGATCAAGAACAGCACCCATTCCTTTTGATTGGAATATGCCGGAAACATGGGCACCCGTTTTGCAGGGAATGGATAAGGTTTATATCAGTTTTCAACCCGATCTGGCTGTGCCCGGTTCGGCACAGGCCATCACAACATTGATGGAAGAGATCAGGAAAGCAGGTATCAAAAAAGTAGTGCTGCTTTCCGGCAGAGGCGAAAAGGAAGCCCAGGTTTGCGAAGAGATTGTTATGAAATCCGGGATTGACTGGACTATCCTTCGTGCAAGCTGGTTTATGCAGAACTTCAGCGAGGGTTTTCTGCTCGATTCCATCCGTGAGGGACAAATGGTTCTCCCTACTATAAAATCAAAAGAACCATTTGTGGATGTGGATGATATTGCAGATGTAGCAGTGGAAGCATTACTGAATAAACAACATTCACAGAAATTGTACGAGCTCACTGGCCCGGAATTGTTATGGTACAGAGATGCGATTTCCCAAATAGCGAAAAAAACCGGCAAGGAAATAAGTTACCAGGAAATTCCGATGACGGATTATGTGGCCATGCTGAAAGAGTATCAGCTTCCTGAAGATATGGTCTGGCTTATCGAATATCTTTTTACCGAAGTGCTTGACGGAAGAAACGACTCTGTCAAAAATGATATCGAACTGGTGCTTAAACGTAAAGCAACATCCTTTACAGAATACATAGAGAAAACTGTGCTTAGCGGCGTCTGGAATGCATAAAACTAAAATCATGACAACACAAACTGTATTTCAAACTTTATCTGTTTTGCTCACAGGGCTGATTGCCGGATTATTTTATGGATACGATTGCTCCATAATCAAAGGCCTGGGTAATTTACCCGACAAAGAATACCTCGGATCTTTTCAATCCATCAACAGGGCGATACTGAATCCTTATTTCTTTTTAAGTTTTATCGGATGTATT
>CBHEUU010000573.1:0-3591 GCA_965990355.1 uncultured Chitinophagaceae bacterium | reverse complement strand
GCTCTTTGTTTTCTGGTAGAATAACAATTTAGAATCCCCATTTCACAAGAGTGGCGCCCCATGTAAATCCGCCTCCAAATGCTGCCAGCAATAATGTGTCGCCTTTTTTCAGGGTGTTTTCCCAATCCCACAGGCAAAGTGGAATAGTGCCTGCAGTGGTATTGCCATACTTCTGAATATTGATCATTACTTTTTCCTTGGGCAAACCCACACGGTTGGCCGTGGCATCAATGATGCGGAGGTTAGCCTGGTGGGGGATAAGCCAGGTGATATCATCACCAGTGAGTTTATTTCTTTCCAGCAGTTCTGCGCTCACATCGGCCATTCCTTTCACGGCAAATTTGTATACGGCCTGTCCTTCCTGGTAAATAAAGTGTTCACGTTTATCCACTGTTTCGTGGGAAGCTGGCCGCAATGAACCGCCCGCTTTCATATGAAGATAATGACAACCGTTGCCATCACTTTTCAGCAGGCTGTCCTGCACGCCATAGCCATCCTGGTTGGGTTCCAGCAATACGCCGGCTGCGCCGTCACCGAAAATGATGCAGGTGGTGCGGTCAGTATAGTCAACAATGGCGCTCATTTTATCTGCTCCAACAACGATCACTTTTTTGTAACGGCCGCCTTCGATAAGTGAAGCGCCTGTGGTCAATGCGTATAAAAAACCGGAACAGGCTGCAGACAGGTCAAAACCGAAGGCATTTTTTGCTCCCGCTTTATCGCAGGCGATATTGGCGGTGGCGGGGAACACCATGTCTGGTGTTACAGTGGCTACGATCACGCAATCAATTTCCATCACGTCAATGCCTCTTTTGCGGCAGATCTCCTGTATTACAGGCACTACCATATCGGAAGTGGCTTTTCCTTCGCCTTTTAATATTCTTCTTTCTTCAATTCCTGTTCTGGTGCGAATCCATTCGTCTGTAGTATCTACCATTTTCTCTAAATCGAAATTGGTCAATTTGTCTTCAGGTACATATCCCCCTACGGCTGTAATAGCGGCTGTTGTTTTATTGCTCATCTTAGAGTATTTATTAAAAAAGTAGCCAAAGTTAAGGGAAAGCTGTTGTCCGTTGACCGGTCACGGGATTGCTGGCATCGGACAACGGTCAACGTATTCGGTCATCGAATACCCTGCAATCACTATTTTCGCGGCATGATTGCATATCTCAAAGGTGATTTTGTTCATAAAACCCCTGCTTCCGTACAGGTGGATGTTAATGGAGTAGGTTATGAAGTGTTGATCAGTCTGAATACCTATTCCCGGTTGCAGGACCTCGAAAAAGGGCTATTGCATACCGTACTCATCATCCGGGAAGATGCGCAAATCCTCTATGGGTTTATTGAGCCTGCTGAAAAAGAAATGTAACCGCAACTGATCAGTGTTTCCGGCATCGGGGCTTCCACAGCCCGGATGATGCTTTCTTATCTCAAGCCGGAGGAATTGGCCAAAGCCATCGTTCAGTCAGATATCCGTACACTTGAAGGTATCAAAGGTATTGGCCGGAAAAGTGCCGAAAGACTGGTTTTGGAGCTGAAAGACAAGCTCTCCAAACACCCCCTCGAGACAAATATTTCCCCTCTGAAAAACAATACTTTGCAACAGGATGCGTTAAATGCTCTGATAGCTTTAGGGATCAACCGGACGGCAGCTGAACAGGCTATTAAAAAGACACTCGGTTCAGAACCTAATCTGCTTGTGGAAGAGCTCATCAAAAAATCTCTCCGTATCCTCTGATTGCCAAATATTTCTGGAACTAATTGATGTTGAGAATTTGAACTTCTGGACTGCCCATATATTCCGTACGTTGGTCTGCACTGCCATCTTACTGGCCTCCCATGGGCAGGCGAATGCGCGTTTTTTCCAGGATACAACCTCACGCCGCGATACTACCCGACCCGATACTCTCCGCTATCCGATACGCGACCGTTATGGCGATCCTTATTCAAATCCCAATCGCAACCCCTTCGATCTGAAGGATACCGCTTTTCTGAAACGGGAAGTACAATACGATCCCATCACAGGTGAATATTATGTTATTGAGACCATTGGGGGTAAAAATTATCGCACTCCGGTTTCCTTTAACCGGGATGAATTCCTGCGGCTTAAAGGACGCCAGGACGAAGAAGAGTATTTTCGAAAAAGAGCGGACATGCTTTCGGAACTCAACCGCAAGCTTTTCAAACCGCAGTTCAAAACATCCAAAAACTGGTTCAACCGTATCGTAGGTGCCGGCAAAGTGGATATTAAACCTTCCGGGTATGTGGGTCTGCTGATGGGTTACCAGGGGCAGAACATCAAAAACCCAACCCTGCCGGAACGGGCCCGCAAAAATGGTGGATTGGACTTCAACATGAACGCGCAGTTGCAGGTAGATGCGCAGATAGGAGATAAACTCAAACTGCCGATCAACTATAACACCCTCGCCAATTTTGATTTTGAAAACCAGCTTAACCTTAACTACCAGGGTAAAGATGATGAGATCATCAAGCAATTCCAGTTGGGGAATGTGAGCTTCACATCCAAAGGCACGCTGATACCCGGCGCGCAATCTTTGTTTGGTGTGAAAACGCAGGCGCAATTTGGTAAATTATTTATTACCGGCGTACTGGCCAACCAAAGAGCTCAGCGGCAAAGTATTAATTCGCAGGGTGGGGCATCAGCACAAAATTTTTCATTGAAAGCAGATGAATACGAAGAGAACCGTCACTTTTTACTGGCGCAGTATTTCCGTAATAATTATAACACGGCGATGAGCCAGTTGCCCATTGTTAATTCCAATGTGCAGATATTAAGAATGGAAGTGTGGGTGACCAACCGCACTGGCGCTACTACAGACACCAGGGATATCGTAGCACTGATGGACCTTGGTGAAGGCAATCCTTATATTGGCCCGCCCGGCAATCCAAATGCTTTGCCCTACAACAACGTAAACGGCTTATATCAATCACTCGCGAATAATCCGAATTCAAGGAACTCTTCACTGGTGCAAAGTGTATTAACTTCAATGGGATTGAAAGCTGTGCAGGATTTTGAAAAAACCTTTGCCCGCAAATTGCTGGCGACCGATTATTATTTCAACCCACAGATAGGCTTTCTATCTCTTAACCAGCCCTTGCAACCGGATGAAGTGCTTGGTGTAGCATATCAATATACTTATAATGGCCAGACTTATCAGGTGGGTGAGTTTTCACAGGATGTACCACCTGATACAACCGGCGCCACACAAAAAGTGCTTTTCCTGAAATTGCTGAAAGCAACTTCACAACGTACCAATCTTCCTATCTGGGACCTGATGATGAAGAACGTTTATTCGGTTGGTTATGGCGCGCTGGAAAGAGCTGATTTCAAACTGGATCTTTTATACGAAGAACCAAGTCTTGGTGAAAAACGTTATCTCCCGCCTGCAGATGTATTGCCTGCTTATGAAGGTCAGCCGCTGATCTCGCTGGTCAACCTCGACCGGTTGAATAACCAGAATGATCCGCAGCCTGATGGTGTGTTTGATTTTATCGAAGGCTTTACGGTGCTTTCTTCCATGAGCCGTGTGATCTTCCCTGTACTTGAACCGTTTGGCCATGATCTCGATT
>CBHEUU010000572.1:0-3597 GCA_965990355.1 uncultured Chitinophagaceae bacterium | reverse complement strand
TTTTCTGTTGCATTCCTGATGCTTAGCGGAAGTTTGTTATAAGCCTGTACCGTTTTTGAGGTACTTTCATATACAGGATATATTTTTTAGTTTAGGAGCTTAATCATCACCATTAATTTTTCTTATGATGTTCCGGTTCTTATGCACATTCTGTTTCCCGCTAATCCTTCTCTCCTCCTGTACCGACGTGTTGTCCAGCAACTTTCCGGGCAAAGCCGAAACTGCTATTCCTTCCAATTGGAAGGGCCAATATATTTTGCAGCTTCCTCCAGCCCTTTCTGAGCTTGAAGAAGAGGATAAGAACAAAAAACAGTATGTAACAATACAGCAGGATAAAATCATCTGGGATCACTTTTCCAGGCTATCGGTTTATTCATTGAAGGATTCATTGGTCATAAGTTCCATTAAGGATGAAAAATACATCAGTACAAAAAACAGCGAAGGTTTCTACACCGTTTTCCGGGTAAAAGAAGATGGAAAAGATCTGCATTTATTTGGCATGTATATAGAGAAGGAGGTGAAAAAATCAGACCTCGAGCCTTACTTCAAGAATGTGAAAGAAGAAAACGCCGCCTCCTTATATAAAGTCACTATTATTGATAACAAGCTAAAGGATTATTTTCAAAGCTCGCTTGTAACCCAAAAACCGATAATACTTATACGGCAGTAGCTTTAATTCAACTATTCATCCGTAACCTACATCTTCACTACCTTCTCCGATTTCGACCAGCCTGCCATCTGTACCTGGAGGAAATAAACACCTGGTTGCAGGTCCTGCAGGCTGATGGATTTGCGGAATAACCCCTGCTCCTTTACAAACTGCAGGAACTTCACCGGCTTACCATGCTGGTTGATCAATACGACTTTCAACGTGCCTGCCTTATCATTGTTCACCTGAAGATCAATATTATCATTAAAGGGATTAGGATATGTTCCCAGTTCACCTTTGGTTACGGGCTCTTCTGTGGTAGTGTTAGCGGTGGTTTGCATCACAGAGCTCCTGGCAGTCACCAATCCATTTGCTGAACCGGATTCTTTCAGTATAAATCCATTGATGTAATTATAGGTATTCAATCTGTCAATCATCAATCTTATCTGGCCGGATGAAGAAGAGAGATTGCTGAATACGGCTTTATTAGCATAGTTCCGGTCGGTGAGGATATTGATGCTGGTAGAACCAACGGTATACCTGGTTGTATTGCCTGTGCCATTTCTTGAGCCATACACTTCCAGTTCATACTGTTTGGTATCATCCAAACCAGACAGTATGATATAACGGCCGACTGTGCTGTAGCTGGTAGTACGGCCTACTTCCGCCGGGCACATCGTAACAGGATAGTTCGTGCCATTATCCGCAATTGCGTTGCTTAAGTTAAGAGTTGCTGTAACAGTGGAAGCTGAGCCATCCGAATATTTCATATTGGAAAGCGTCAGGCTGCTTTGCACATTCCAGTTGTTCCATTCAGTGCCCGCAGGATTGGAACCGCCATAAATATTCACCTTAATTATTTTTTCGGATACCAGCGGTGCATTAACGGTTACCACTACCGTATCCTTTGCTTCTGCATTATTATTATCCTTCACCAGCAATTCAAAACTATACAGGCCTTCTGTCAGGTTGCTGGCAGAAGCAATGGCCGCTGCAGCATTGTTCAATACAGCAGTTGCAGGCCCACTCACCTGTTTCCATTGATAGGTTGCAATAGATCCATCTCCATCTGAAGATGCGGAACCGTTCAGGTTGACAGTATTGGAAGGCAGGTTGATAGACTGATTAGAGCCCGCATTGGCTACCGGTAATTGATTGGCTGCTGCATTTACGGTTACAGTCACTGAATCTTTATCAGTACCACCTTCATCATCCGTCACCAACAATTCAAATACATACACACCGGCAACTAAATTATTTACTACAGGATTAACAATACCTGCATTGCTGATAGTGAACTGGGCAGGGCCCGACACTTTGGCCCATTGATAAGATGCTATGCTTCCATCACTGTCAGCAGAGCCGTTTCCATTAATCTGTACAGACATGGCCGGTAATTGAATTTGTTGATCAGCACCTGCTGCTGCAACAGGGGCCTGATCAGGTGTTGCAGGTTCTGAACCGATCTCAGTTAAAATGAACCCATTGATATAATTGTACGTGTTCAACCTTTCAATGGTCAACTTTACCTGGCCTGCGCCCGGAGTAATGTTTGTAAATACAGCTTTATTGCTATAGTTATTGCTGGATAAAATATTAATGCTGGTAGAACCAATTGTAAACTTCGTGGTGTTACCAGAACCACCACGGGACGAATACACTTCCAGTTCATATTTCTTGGTATTGTCAAGGCCAGACAATACGATATTCCGGGCAATAGTGCTATAACTGGTAGTGCGGCCTACTTCCACCGGGCACATAGTAACAGGATAAGTGGCACCATTATCCGCCACTGCATTACTTGCATTTAAAGTGGCTGTTATTCCTGAGCTTGTACCATCAGCATATTTCGTATTGGAAAGCGAAAGATTGCTTTGCACATTCCAGTTATTCCATCCTGAGCCTGCAGGGTTACTGCCGCTATATATGTTTACTTTCAGTATGCGTTTTACAAGACCTGCTGAAGGGTTTACAATAACGTTCACTGTATCCTTTCCGGTTGCACCGCTATTATCTTTTATCAGCAATTCAAAACTGTATGTTCCAGACACAAGATTGCCTGCCGTGGCAGTAACTGTAGTGGCATTGGTAAGTGTACTCGCAGAAGGCCCGGCTACCTGGCTCCATTGATAGCTTGCGATTGTACCATCTGCATCAGAAGAGGAAGCACCACTTAAACTGACAGAGTTAACCGGCAATGTGATGGTCTGATCTTCGCCTGCTTTTGCCACCGGCAATTGATTAGGTGAATTCAATACAGTCACTTTCGCTGTGTCCTTTCCGGTTAAACCTTCAGGATCTGTTACCTCCAACTGAAACTGATACTCACCGGCTGTAAGACCGGTAACAGCAGTACTCACCGCAGTTGGGCTACTGATTGTATAAGCAGCAGGTCCGCTTATTTTAGTCCAGCGATAAGTTAATGTTCCTCCATCTGCATCAGAACCTGAACCTGTCAATGTAATACTGTTAGTGGGAAGCGTGATGGATTTATCAGTGCCTGCATTGGCCAGGGGGGCATTGTTTGCGGTGGTATTCCTTCTGAATTGCAGGCACCACTCGTATATGTTTAGCCCGTTTGGTTTGTAAGTAGGTTCGTATACTACCACATGTGTTTCCTCATGCGTGAGGCCATTAGGTCGTGTAAGCATTGGAGGCACAGCTGGCTTGTAGCTATTGATCTTATTGATCATGCCGACGGTCCAGCTTACAGGCGCCGTATCATCATTACTATGTATGGCCCACACAGGAAGCTTGGCCGCCGCGATATACTGTGCATTTGTATCCGAGTAAGGATTATTATAACCCGCTACCGGCACCAATGCAGCAAGCCTGCTTGCAGTAGTAAGATCATGCGGGGTTTTCCAGGCTACATCCCCTCCTATACTAAAACCAGTCAAACATATTCTCGACTTGTCAATCCGGGGGTAAGCATTCACGATATAATC
>CBHEUU010000571.1:0-3598 GCA_965990355.1 uncultured Chitinophagaceae bacterium | reverse complement strand
TTTATCAAATTGTTCATCCTGTAGTGCATATATTATATCAAAACCACTTACCCAACAAATAACGGCAAAAGAAAAAAGCAGAGGAAGAAGTTGAAATTCACCGGTTACTGCAAGATAAGCTCCAATAGGTGCAAGTGATAGTCCTATCCCTAAAACCAGATGACATAAAGGTGTGAATCTTTTTGTATAACTGTAACCTAATACTACCAATAACGCTATTGGCGATAGATAAAAACAAATCTTATTGATAAAAAAAGTGCAGGCAACAAAAAGGACAGAACTGATAATTGTAAACAACAATACGTTGTTTGCTTTTAATATACCCGCTGGTATTTCCCTGATCGCAGTACGGGGGTTCAAAGCATCAAAGCTTCTGTCTAGATACCGGTTAAAGGCCATGGCAGCACTACGTGCAAATACCATACAAGCTATTACAAGCACAAAACGGATGATCACCTCATTCCGGGAGGAAGGGAATCCTGCAGGCCAGTTTTTAAAATAAGGATAAGTAATATGCCAACCCGGTATAAGAGCTCCCTCCTGATACTCCGAATTTGTGATCCAAAAAATCCCCAGAAAAAACCCTATCAATGCAAAAGGCATTGCAAAAATCGTATGCGAAAACTTTATTAGACTGAGATACTTTTTAGCAGTGGACATCAGGCAAAGATAGTCACCAATCCGGAAACTGCATCTCACTCAATATTCAACAGCCGGCGTCTCACCAACTCCCAAAGCACCACCCCTGCCGCTGTCGCAATATTCAGGGAATGTTTCATCCCCAACTGCGGTATCTCCACGCAGGCATCACACAAATGAATAGTGGACTGCTCCACTCCCGTAACCTCATTACCCAGCACCACCGCTACCTTTTCATTCGCAGCCGGCGCAAGCATCTGCAAAGCCCGGCTTCCTTCAGCCTGTTCAATAGCATATATCATGTATCCATCTTCCCTTAACTGTGAAATAGCCTCAGCCGTTGTGGAAAAATGCCGCCAGTGCACGGTTTCTTCCGCACCTAAAGCCGTTTTTTTAATCTCCTTGTGCGGTGGTTTTGCCGAGTAGCCGATGATATAGATCGCTTCCACCAAAAAAGCATCTGCAGTACGGAACACACTGCCAACATTATACGCACTGCGGATATTTTCTAAGACAACGATAATGGGGATTTTCTCGGATTGTTTGAACTCGTCGACCGATTTGCGGCCTAGTTCTTCCATACTCAGTTTTCGCATGGCGCAAAAATAATTCACACCCGTTAGAATACGGTTCGTTCATGGCAGCAAAGCAATTATATTTGTCGCCCATGGCGAAAAGCAAAACAGAGGAGACCCCGATGATGCAGCAGCACCGGGCCATTAAACAGAAATACCCGGATGCCGTGCTGCTTTTCCGCGTCGGCGATTTTTATGAAACTTTCGGGCAGGATGCCGTGATCGCTTCACAGGTGCTGGGCATCACCCTTACCAAAAGAAATAATGGCGCAGCCGCTTCGCTCGACCTGGCGGGTTTCCCTCATCATTCTATTGATACCTACCTGCATAAACTGGTAAAAGCCGGCTATCGCGTAGCCGTGTGCGATCAACTGGAAGATCCGAAGCAGGCCAAAGGCGTAGTGAAAAGAGGCGTTACCGAAATGATCACGCCCGGCACTGCACTCAATGATAAACTGCTGGAACACCATAGCAATAATTTCCTTGGCGGTATCCATTTCGCCGATAATGATCAATATGGCCTCGCTTTCCTGGATATCTCCACCGGTGAATTCCTGATTGCTGAAGGCGACCGTGAATATGCTGATAAACTGCTGCAAAGCTTTAAACCTGCTGAAGTGGTTTTTCAACGCCACCGCCAGAAAAATTTTAAAGAATACTTCGGCGGCAGGATGTATACCTATACGCTTGACGAATGGATCTTTGATGCCGGCTATGCGGAAGATACTTTGCTGAAACATTTCCAGACCCATTCCCTGAAAGGATTTGGTGTGGAAGGAATGAAGAACGGACTGATCGCTGCGGGTGCCATCATCCATTATTTGAAAGATACCGAACATCCCAACCTGCAGCATATTACTTCACTGCAGCGGATCGACCGGGATGATTTTCTGTGGATGGACCGCTTCACTATCCGCAACCTCGAGCTGGTATATGGTGCTTCAGAAACCGATCATACTTTATTGAGCGTGCTGGACAATACCGTTTCTCCTATGGGCGCACGCCTGCTGAAACGGTGGATCGTTTTTCCCCTGAAAGATCTTGCCAAGATCAATGAGCGGCTCGACCTGGTGGAATGGCTGATCAAAGAAACTGATACACGCAATAAACTGTCGCAATCCATCAAGCTTTGCGGCGATGTGGAAAGGCTGGTCGCAAAAATCCCTGCAAGAAGGATCAATCCGCGTGAAGTGCTGCAACTCGCAAGAGGATTGAAACAGGTAGAGATCATTAAACAGCTCTGCCTTTCATCAGGCAATGAATATTTAAAACGTTTGGGTGATGCATTGAATCCCTGTCCTTATATCGCCGATAAAATATTCAAAGAGATCATTGATAACCCTCCTGCCCTTGCAGCAAAAGGCGGCATGATCAATAGTGGTGTGGATGCAGAACTGGATGATCTGCGGCAGATTGCCCACAGCGGCAAAGAATACCTCACAAAGCTTCAGCAAAAAGAAGCCGAACAAACCGGTATCAGCTCACTGAAGATCGGGTTCAATAATGTGTTCGGATATTATCTTGAAGTAACCAATTCACATAAGAACAAAGTGCCGTCCGAATGGATGCGCAAGCAAACACTGGCCAATGCTGAACGGTATATTACTCCCGAGTTGAAAGATTATGAAGAAAAGATCATGGGAGCTGAAGATAAAATATTACAGACTGAGCTTAGGATATATGAATTGCTGCTAAATGAACTGTTTGATTACTTAGCACCTGTTCAAACCAACGGGAATATTCTTGCTGTTGCAGACTGCCTTTGTTGCTTTGCACAAAATGCTATACAGTTCCATTATAAAAAGCCACAGTTGCATGAAGGCATGGACTGGAAGGTTAAAGAAGGAAGGCATCCCGTGATCGAAAGGCATTTGCCGATAGGTGAACCCTATATCCACAATGACCTGGAGCTGAACAAAACCGATCAGCAGATCATTATTCTTACCGGTCCTAACATGAGCGGTAAATCAGCTTTGCTCCGTCAAACTGCATTGCTGACCCTGATGGCGCATATTGGCTCTTTTGTGCCGGCCACAGAAGCAAAAATATCCCTTACAGATAAGATCTTTACGCGCGTGGGCGCTTCAGACAACCTGAGTGGCGGTGAATCTACCTTTATGGTGGAAATGAATGAAACAGCCAGTATCATCAACAATATCACACCACGAAGCCTGATATTGCTGGATGAGATCGGCCGCGGTACTTCCACCTATGATGGTATTTCCATTGCATGGAGTATTGCAGAACATTTGCATAATACACCGCATCAGCCCAAAACCTTATTTGCTACGCACTACCATGAACTGAATGAACTGGAAGAAAAACTTGATCGCGTAAAGAATTATCATATCACCAATAAAGAGATCGGCAATAAGATCGTGTTC
>CBHEUU010000570.1:0-3600 GCA_965990355.1 uncultured Chitinophagaceae bacterium | reverse complement strand
TCCGCTGTCATCCGTAGTTGTTCCTCCTGAAGTTCCTTTGACAACAACGTAGGCGCCGGCAACAGGGTCACCCGTATTGCTGGTTACTTTACCACGAACAGTGTTCTGAGCCAAAACACTTGTTCCTGCAAAACAGGTTAATAAGAGTAAAAAAATAAGGAAATGCTTATTCATAATAATCGCTTTGGTTGTAAACAATTTAAAATGCTATTTATCTTAATGCAGACACCATAACGGCTCAGGCATCCCTTATGCCCCATATATCATTTATCAGGTTTCCTTTCTCCACTCTGGTAAAAGAGAAACTGTTTTGCGCCTTTATGATCTTTTTAATAATCATTATTAGCTGTTTTAAGCAGTTAGCAATAACAGGTCGGCTGAATAAAATGATGAAACTGTTTTAAACTGTTCGAAGAAGACAGAACAGTTATACCCACATCAGTGGAGCGGGAACAATGGTTTGGATTGTTAACAGAGGCAGGAATCGGCAAGCAGTGTTCCATTACAGCAATTTTTTCGGTTGATTCAATCGTTTTGCCAGGCCCGGAAACCGGCTGACGAGACGAATATAGGGAAAATCCGCAAAATAGCAACCGATTGCATTTTTTTATTTCAAGAAACATGTGTTCCTTTGATTCGCAAGCAATAATCAGCATGTCTGAGGACCGGGAAATAACCATATATGATATAGCCAGGCACCTGAAGATCTCCGCAGCAACTGTTAGCCGGGGGTTGAAGAACAATCCCATGATCAGCAAGAACACCCGGAAAAAAATCCTGGAAGCTGCCAAGCAGCTCGGCTATCAGTCGAATACCTTCGCCAGCAGTTTAAGAAGCAGGCAAACGCATACACTGGGCGTGCTGGTCCCCCGTTTGAACAGCCATTTCATGTCGTCTGTACTGGCAGGGATGGAGAAGGCTGCCAGCCGGAATGGCTACAACCTCATCATTGCACAATCCCTGGAAGATGCCGAGAAAGAGAAGACGAACGCAGCTACCATGTTCAATAAAAGAGTGGACGGGCTGCTGATCTCACTGGCTTATAATACACAGGATATAAACCACTTAGAACCATTTTTCAACCGTAAAATACCGGTGGTTTTCTTTGACCGGGTTCATGCACATGATAACAGCACCTCCATCGTAATAGATAATTACGGGGCTGCATATAATGTTACCAAACACCTGATAGAGCAGGGTTGCAAGCGTATCATGCACCTGGGAGGGAATGCTTTGAGGAATGTATATAAGGACAGATTGGATGGATACCGCCAGGCGCTGAAAGACCATGACCTGCCCTACTCTGATAAACTCTATTTCACCAGCACACTGTCTGAAGACGCCGGAACAGAGGCTTCCAGGTATATATTAGACCTGCCTCTCGAGGAGCGTCCGGACGGAGTATTTTCAGCTAACGACACGGCTGCAATCTATTGTATCATAGGCTTAAAGACTGCAGGACTGCGAATTCCCGAAGATGTGGCCTTTGCAGGCTTTAATAATGACCCGATCAGCAAGGTAATTGAGCCAAATCTTACTACAGTCGACTATTCCGGCCATATCATGGGAGAAACGGCTATTACCAATTTGGTCAGTCACCTTAAGGGAATCAGCAATTTATACATGACAAATAACATTACATTAAGATCAGATCTGATCATCCGTTCATCCTCATTGAAAAACAAGTCCTGATATTTGATTTTTTTTGCGATCTTCAAGTAACCGATTGCAAATGAAACCGAAAAAAGAGGTCACCATTTACGATATTGCGCAGAAACTGGCGCTTTCTTCCGCTACTGTAAGCCGGGCGTTGCAGGACAATCCTCTTATCAATAAAAAGACAAGAACGAGGGTGCAACAGGCCGCCCGGAAACTGGGTTACCGGCATAATACATTCGCTAGCAGCCTCCGTAAACAAAAGACCAATACAATAGGCATTATCGTTCACGAACTGAAAAGCAACTTCATCACATCTGTTCTTTCCGGTATCGAAAAAGTAACTTCAGAAGCGGGTTATGATCTGATTATCGCCCACTCATCTGAAAGTTTTAAAAAAGAGGAAGCCAATACACTTAACCTGTTCCATAAAAGAGTGGATGGACTTATTGCATCACTGGCATTTGACACAACCGGGCTTGACCATTTCAAACCCTTCCAGGAAAGAGGCATACCAGTTGTATTTTTCGACCGTGTGGAAGAAGGATCAGAAGGCGTCAACGTAATTATTGATAATTATAAATGCGGTTACCAGGCTACAAAGCATCTTATCGATGAGGGTTGCAGCCGTATCGTGTTAGTCACTGCCAGCCTGAAACGGAATGTATATGCTCAACGGCATAAAGGATATAAAGATGCTTTGTTTGACAATGATATACCTTTTAATGAAGATTACCTGTTGATCAAAGACCTTAGCGAACAGGGAGGTATTGAAGCTGCCAGGCAAATACTGCAGATGTCGCCGCTGCCGGACGGCGCTTTTGTTACCAACGATTTCTCCGCTGCAGTTTTTATGCAGGTACTGAAAGATAATGGCGTCCGCATTCCGGAAGATATTGCCGTAGTGGGTTTTAATAACGATGCGATCGGGAAGATCATCGAACCCCAATTAACAACAATTGATTACCCCGGTGCTGAAATGGGCGAAATTGCTGCAAGAAACCTGATCAATCATCTCAAAGGCATCACCAATATCAAACATACTAACACGATTGTGATCCGCTCGGACCTCATTGTCCGCAAGTCATCCTTGAGAAATAGAGTCCAAACAAAATAGTTTATTGCCGTAATGAAAAAAAATACCTTACTGCTTGTATACCTTCTTTATGTCTTTGCCGCAAAAGCAGAGACAGGATATGATCTTTGGCTGAGATATAAACCGGTTGAGAATAAAACATTACTGCAGACATACCGCAAAAGTATCACCACTATCATTACAGGCGGTTCATCCGCTACCATAAAAATCGTGAATGATGAACTGCAGAAAGGTTTATCCGGTTTGTTGCAAACAAAAATACAAACCAGTACCACGGCCAATCATGATGGACTAATAATAGCAGGTACTCCTGCCGGCTCTTCCCTGATCAGTAATGCAGGCATTACCCCTTTATTGCAAACAACCGGTGAAGAAGGCTATATCATTGTTACAAAAAAGATTAATGGTAAAAACTGTATCCTTATCAGCGGCAATTCTGATAAAGCAGTTTTATACGGCAGCTTCCATTTCCTGCGGCTATTGCAAACAGAACAATCCATTCAACAACTTCATATTATTTCCACTCCAAAGATCCGCTACCGGATGCTTGACCATTGGGACAATCTCGACAGGACAGTCGAAAGAGGTTATGCCGGTTTTTCCATCTGGAACTGGCATACACTGCCTGATTATATTGATCAACGCTATGTTGATTATGCCCGGGCCAATGCATCCATCGGCATCAATGGCACGGTATTGACCAATGTAAATGCCAATGCCACTATCCTTTCCAGGACCTACCTGGAGAAAGTAGCTGCATTGGCTTCTGTATTCAGACCCTATGGCATCAAAGTATATCTTACTGCACGATTCAGTGCACCGGTAGAGCTGGGCAGACTAAGAACAGC
>CBHEUU010000569.1:0-3614 GCA_965990355.1 uncultured Chitinophagaceae bacterium | reverse complement strand
GTGTCATTGAGACCCGAAAAGATCATATATTTAACTAAATCAAACTAACTGCTCAATGAAAAAGCCAAAACTGCTGTTTTTGGCGGCAATACTATTTTGCTGTCAACTGGCCTGGTCGCAGGCGCGGACCATAACGGGTAAAGTAACCGACTCAAAAGATGGCTCCGCTCTCGCAGGCGTATCGGTCGTAGTAAAAGGGGCAACAACCGGAACAATTACCGGTTCAGATGGCACCTACTCTATCACTCTCTCTTCCAATGCTTCTTCTCTGATTTTTTCTTCCCTCGGGTTTGAGACCCAGGAGGTAGTAGTTAAAGGCTACAAAGCTGATGTTTCAATGAGTGTGGGCGAATCTAAAAGTCTGAACGAAGTAGTGGTGGTTGGTTACGGTACCAACTCCCGACGTGAAGTTACTGGCAATATCGCCCGGGTCAAAGGTGCTGATGTACAGGGTATGCCGGTCCCGAATTTCTCCCAGGCCTTGCAGGGCAGGGCTGCTGGCGTTTTTGTTGAATCTCAAAATGGTAAAGTGGGTGATGGTATAAAAGTAAGGGTGAGGGGTGGCGCTTCTATAAGCGGCAATAATAACCCTTTGTATGTGGTAGATGGTGTGCCTATGGTTGATGGAACTTTATATGGAAGCGGCACGGCCGATATCAAGTTCGACGATGTAGAGTCGTTCGATATCTTAAAAGATGCATCTGCTGCAGCTATCTATGGAAGCCGTGCATCTAACGGCGTTGTACTGATTACTACCAAACGTGGTAAAGTAGGTAAAACAAGATTTACTGTAAATACACAATATGGCTGGAACAGCCCGACAAATGATAACCGTGGATTTTTAAACTCTGCTGAATACATTGATTATTTCACAAAAGCAGCTGTAAATGCCGGTAAATATCATTACAACCGTGCCGGCAATTGGAGAAACTATGCCAGTGAACAGGCGGCTATTAATGATATGATCACTTACGTTGAGGGCCGCTTTACACGGTATAGTGGTGGAACTGACTGGAGGAATCTTGCTGTGGACAATAACTGGGAAAAGCAGGCATTCCAGAAAGCGAATACCGGCCAGGTAGAGATCAGTGCTCAGGGTGGTGGTGAAAAAACCAAATTCTATATCAGTGGATTTTTCAACACACAGGATGGTATCCTGATCGGAAATAAATTCGAACGTTCCGGTGTTAGAGCGAATATTGATAATGACGTGAATAAATGGTTGAAACTGGGCCTGAACCTGGCCATTACTAAAATCAACCGTGATCGTGTTCCGGATGATAACCAGTTTACCACCCCTATGCAGATTGTTGCGCTGGCGCCGATTACGCCAACCCGCAATGCAAATGGCATGCTGAACAATACACCGACCACCACTTATTACAATCCGTTACTTGATTTTGAATATGGGCGGTGGGAGCTTGAATCGTGGCGCAACCAGGGTAAGATATTTGCTGATGTAAGCCTGCTGAAAGGTCTGGCCTTCCACTCAGAATTCGGTATTGATCTTACCAACCAGAACGAAGACCGCTACTGGGGCCCGTTGACACTTACAGGAAATGTAAGCCCTGATATCAAAGGCGTTGCCAGAAACCAATGGTATCGCAGCAACAGATGGGTAGTTAATAACTATTTCAATTACCAGAACATTTTTGCAGAAAAACACAAATTTGATGCTACTCTCGGCATGAGCTATGAAAGCACAAAGAATACTTACACTTCTGTAACAGGACAAGGTTTTGCCGATGAAGCACTGCAGACCGTATCCAGCGCTTCTGAAATTACCGATGGTGATGGCAACTATAACGAAGACAACCTGGTTTCTTACTTTGGAAGGTTAAACTATAGTTTCGACCAGAAGATCATTGTTGGATTGAATACCCGTATCGACGGATCTGCCCGTTTCGGTAAGGATAAAAAATATGGTTTCTTCCCTGCTGCATCTTTAGGTTGGGTAATGACTGAAAGCGATTTTATGGCAGGCGCCAGATGGATAAGTTTCCTTAAACCAAAAGTTAGCTACGGCATCACTGGTAACAATGCTATATCCCTCTATCAATCAGTTGGCTCTTATGACCCTTCTTCTTATGCGAAACTCCCTGGATTTTCGATGGGCAATCCTGGCAACCCCCAGTTGAAATGGGAAACAACCAGACAGCTTGATGCAGGCATCGAGTTCGGTTTGTTCAACAACCGTTTGACCGGCGAATTTGATTATTATGTAAAGAAAACAAAAGACCTGCTTTATAGCCGTCCCGTTACGAGTATATCTGGTGTTACCACGCTTTTGTCCAACATAGGTGAAATGGAAAATAAAGGAGTGGAGCTGGTATTGAACTCAACCAATATTTCTACTAAAAACTTCCGGTGGACAACCAGCCTGAACATTTCAAAGAATAAGAATAAAGTATTAAAACTTGATGGTGAACAAACCGTTATCAGAGGTGACGCACGTTTTGCCAACTCTATTGTTGTAGGCCAGCCAATAGGCATATTTTATGGCGTAAAGTATGCAGGTGTTGATCCTTCTAATGGTGATCCGATCTATTACCTGGCCGACGGCAAAACAACAACCAATGATTACAGCCTTGCAGGTACAGATTTCATTCTGGGTGATCCTAATCCCGACTGGATCGGTGGTCTCAGCAATACATTCAGCTGGAAAGGCATTGAGCTATCCTTCCTTTTGCAAGCTGTTATAGGCAATCAGGTTCAGGATGGAGCCGGTGGTTTTATGAGCGCATCAGCTGATTGGTTCGATAACCAAACTAAAGACCAACTGAATGCATGGACTAAACCTGGAGATATTACGATGGTACCTGAGGCAAGACTGAACAGGTTTGGGGACTTTGCAAGTCCACAGATTAGTAGCCGGTATGTATATGACGCTTCTTATATGCGCCTGAAAACAATTACACTGGGTTATACTCTGCCGAAAACAATTCTTTCCAAATTGCAACTGAGCAATGCACGTGTTTTTGTAAGTGGTGTAAACCTGTTGACACTTACTACTTATCCGGGCTGGGATCCCGAAGTGAATACTGATTACAGGTCTGGCAACGTTAATCAGGGTAGCGATTTTTATGCCGCACCGCAAATTAAATCGGTTGTTGTGGGACTGTCAATTGGATTCTAAACTTTAAAAATCAGACAATGAAAAAGATATTATTATATACAACATTTGCGTTAACAGCGGGTCTGTTCAGTTGCGGTAAAAAACTTGAGCTTACTAACCCACAGTCGATAGACGCAGACCTGATCTTTACTACAGATGCCAGGGTTAAAGGTGTACTTGTAGGAACTTATGCAGCAGCCGGTTCGAGCTCATTGCTTGGCGGAGATGCCATCTGGATGAGCGAATTAATGGCAAGCGACGGTGAATTGAACTGGGTGGGCACTTTCCCTGATCCAAAACAGATATGGGGGAAAGCGATCCTTGTAAACAATTCTTATGTAAGATCTAATTATCAGCAAAGTTATATCACGATCTTCAATTGCAATAACATCCTGGCCAATCTTGGAGTAGTGAATGCTGCCGATAAAAACAAAGTTGAAGGGGAAGCAAAGTTTCTTCGTGCAATGACTTATTTTAATCTTATCTCCTTTTTTGGCGA
>CBHEUU010000568.1:0-3623 GCA_965990355.1 uncultured Chitinophagaceae bacterium | reverse complement strand
CAATGCGAAACCGATGAACTTACCATTATGTTCGGCGATCAAACAAAAATTCGGGTCCAAAATCATTTTCATGTCCTTGGCCAGATATTTAAACTCAGCATCGGTAGCCGGCACAAAGCCCAGGTTCTTGTCCCAGGCTGAGTTATACACTTCCTTTACTTTAGCCACTTCATTCCTGAAGTCTTTCATATTGATCGGCCTGATCGTTATTCCTTTGCTTTTCAACCTCTTTTCAATGGCTTCCTGCAATTTTACTGAACGTTCATCCGCAGTGCTGGTAGGAACATCATAGGCCAGCAGATCAATCTGTTTATGCAAACCCGCGCCTTCAATAAGGCGGCTGTAATACTCCTTGTTGTAAGTCATCATGGCTACAGCAGGAGAGTTATAACCTTCAACCAATAGTCCGCAGGGATCATTAGTAGTAGGATTGGTGGGGCCTACAATTGTTTCAGCACCCTGTTTTTTCAACCAGTCCGCAGCAGCAGCAAAAAGCTGCAGGGTTACTTCCTGATCATCTATGACATCAAAGAAACCAAAAAAACCGTCTTTGGATTTGTTAAAACTATTATGGTTGTTGTTCATAATAGCAGCTATCCGGCCAACAAGCACATTGTCTTTGTAAGCCAGGAATAACTGGATTTTTGAATGTTCATGAAAAGGATGTTTGCCCGGGCTTAGCAGATCACGTTGCGCGATAAAAAGCTCCGGTACATAATTCTCATCCCCTTTATAAAGATCATGCTGAAAATCTATAAATAATTTTAATTGTTTCCGGGTATGGACCTCCACAATGGCAATCATAATTCCTGGTTTTGAAGGGCCGTTTTTATATCCAGCTTCAAAGCGGCCTTATTCAGTTGCTCGATCGCAAAATCGATCTGACTGAATGTATGTGTGGCCATCAATGAAAACCGGATCAATGAAGCATTAGATGGTACTGCAGGGGAAACCACCGGGTTTACAAATACACCTTCTTCCTGCAACATGCGTGTGATCAAGAAGGTTTTATCATTGTCCCTTACGTAAACGGGTATGATCGGGCTTTCTGTAACGCCAGTGAAAAAGCCATACTCTTTCAGTAACTGACTTGCATAATTGGTATTTGCCCAGAGCCTGTCAATACGTTCCGGTTCGCTTTGTATCAGATCGAGCGCAGCTATTACGCTGGCTACCGAGGCTGGTGTCATACTTGCGCTGAATATCAAAGAGCGGGCTTTATGTTTCAGATAATCTATCACGTCACTGTTGCCAGCTATAAAGCCACCTAATGATGCCAGTGATTTGCTGAATGTGCCCATGATCAGGTCCACTTCACCGGTGAGATTGAAATGAGACGCAGTGCCTGCACCTTTTTCACCGATAACACCTAAACTATGTGCATCATCCACCATGATATTCGCACCATATTTAGTAGCGAGCTGCACGATCTCGGGCAGCTTCACAATATCACCTTCCATGCTGAAGATACCATCCACTGCTATCAGCTTCAGGCTGTCGGCAGGGAGAGGGGCCAGCTTGGCTTCCAGGTCGGCCATATTGTTGTGCGCATACTTGATCACTTTTGAAAAAGACAACCGGCAGCCATCAATGATGGAAGCATGGTCATATTCATCAATGATCAAATAATCATTTCTTCCGGTAAAACTTGAAAGAGCACCCAGGTTGGCCTGGAAACCTGTACTGAACAAGACGGCTGCTTCTTTACCTGTGTAAGCGGCCAGCCTGTCTTCGAGTTCTATATGAATATCCAGCGTTCCATTAAGGAACCTGGATCCCGCGCAACCGCTGCCATACTTGTCAGCAGCCAGCTTTCCGGCCTCTACGATTTTAGGATGATTGGTAAGGCCCAAATAAGAGTTAGAGCCAAACATCAATACTTTCCTGTTTTCCAGCATAACCTCTGTATCCTGTCCCGACTGTATCACGCGGAAATAAGGGTAAATGCCTTGCTGCCTGATTTTTTCTGCATCTTGAAAAGACGCGACCTTTTGCTGTAGTTTTTTATGCATTTTTTTCCAAGTATTCCTTTGCAGTTTAAGGCAGGAACCCGATTCGCGTGAAATTACGCAAAAATGAACATAGTTCACGGGCCTGCCCATGTCTAAAACGCTCTTTAATATGTCTAAATCCCTCTTTCACACCCACTTTACTTTTTTGCTCCTGCCCAAGTTAAAACGTTTTCCTGTAAGCACTGGGAGTTATTCCAGCATGATTTTTAAAAAACTTGCTGAAAAAAAACTGGTCACTGAAAAACAATTCCTCGGACACCTGAGCGACGGACAAAGATAAATCGCTTAATAATACCTTAGCTTCCATCATCACCATTTCATCTATAAATTCACCTGCTGTCTTCCCCGACACTTCTTTCACTGTTTGAGATAAATATTTTGGTGTCACGAACAGAAGATCTGCATAAAATTGCAGGCTTCGTTCCTTCCTGGTATGCTCAGGAAGCAATTTCAAAAACCTTTTCATGAGGTCTTCTTTCCGTGTAAGCTTTATTTTTTCTTCAGCGTGATATTTGCGGTACAGCGATGCCAGTTCAAACAGGAAGGCAATAAAATGATGCCTTACCACTTCTTCCTGGTATTCTCCAACAGGGCCTGCCGGCTGATTCTTTTTGTGCATAAGGGCGATGATCTCCATGAGCTCGCCCACTTCTGCCTGCTCCAGTGCGAGATGCGGACTTCCGCTTGCCGCAAAAAAATCAAAAGCCCCGTAATATTTTTTGGGAATGCCTGATTGCATCAGGAAATCGGGAGTGAACATTATACCTGTAAGACAACAGCCATCGTCAGCGCCAATGAACTGGCGTACCGTATTAGGACCGATCACCAGCAGATCATTCTTCTGCAGGTGATAATCGAACAGGTTAAGCTTTATATGAAGGGAAGATTCAGTAACTATAAAAACAAAAAAAGCATCCGCCCGGAAAGGGTACCGGATATGACCATCCTGCTTTTTTGCTGACTTCGAAAACACATGCAGGCCACTTTGCTGCGGGCCCTCACCTGTGATTTTCAAAAGATCGCTGAGCGTAAGATGCTTTATGACAGTATTTCTCACTACTTCAGGCATTGGATGGTGGTCTCGGTTTATTATTTAGTATCAGAGTTAACTTCTAATCCGGTACGGTCAGTGGCCATGATCAACAATCTTGTCTCCCGGAATGTTCATCTGCGAACGCAGCATTCCTGGTTCCCACAACCGGATCAAAGGTGTTCTCTGTGGCAGCTCTACCGTATATGGTGCTTGGTTAGAACAACAACTAACTATCCGTAAAGGCATAATTGTCATACCTCCCGGGATAATAAATTTCATACAAAGATAACAGGCTTTATGATATCGCTGTCTAATCCAGACTGTAATCTACCCCTCAAAAACGGTATTTGGCCGGGTTTTATTGAATATTCCCCTGCCAAAATGCCCGTAAATTCAGACATATATTGATTTAAAAGTATGCGAATATTCAATAGAATATCCTCTATTTTTTCTTTTCCCCAGTTGTTAATAACTCCAAATCCTTAGTGCAAGAGGTGATTTGGTATATTTGCCCGATTGGGAAACCGGCAAAAACTGAGGTAACCACCTGGGTTAAAACACTATAGAACTGATGGCAA
>CBHEUU010000567.1:0-3631 GCA_965990355.1 uncultured Chitinophagaceae bacterium | reverse complement strand
GTCTTTGTGGGAAAAATTCCAAATTGGGTCACTACCGAAATAACTACTTTTACGCCTTTACCAAATTTGTCCCGGAGTTTATGCAAGCAGGCCCAATTACCACATTGTTTCTCGATATCGGCGGTGTATTATTAACGAATGGATGGGGCAGAAGCTCCCGCAAGCTCGCAGCAGAGCACTTCAATCTTGACCTGGTGGAAATGAACGAGCGTCATCATCTTACTTTCGATACCTATGAAATAGGCAAGATCTCCCTGGATGAATACCTGGAGCGGATCGTGTTTTATGAGAAGCGTGATTTTTCCGTGGATGATTTTAAGACATTCATGTATGGGCAAACACAACCGTATACAGATTCCATTGAATTCTTTAAAGAATTAAAACAGCGCCACGGGTTGAAAGTTATTGCGGTGAACAATGAAGGCCGTGAATTGAATGATTACCGCATCTATCAATTCCGTTTATATGAATTGTTCGATGCGTATGCTTCTTCCTGTTATGTGAAATTCCGTAAGCCTGATATTGATATATTCCGCATTGCCTGTGATATCGGCAGGGTGGCGCCGCAACAGGCAGCAATGGTAGACGACCGCCCGATGTTTACGCAGGTAGCTTCCACTATCGGCATCAACTGCCTGCATTTTGATAGCCTGGACGGGATCAAAGAAAAACTGAAAAGCCTGAACCTGCAAAACAGCTGATCAGGGAAGTGGCCTTACTTTAATGTTCCTGTAATAAATAACACTCTTGGGATCGTGGGCCTGCAAGGCAAAAGTGCCGTTGGAGATGCGGCGTTCTTCCTGGCCTTTGTTCCGCTGCAATACATCAGGCTCTGTATAATCCACTACGGTTTTATCATTTACTTTAATGATGATACGCTTGCCCTGCACTTTAATATATTCAGTGAACCATTCCCTGTCTTTTACATACACTTCTTTTATATCCTGTATAGCATAAAGACTGCCGGTGCGGCGCCAGTCACTTTGTGAATTGTTTACCTGCACTTCATATCCTTTAGCAGGCCAGCCTCCCTGTTGAAAAGCAGTATGGAAATAAATACCGGAATTGGCTCCGGGCTGTGTCATCACTTCAGCTTTGAATTCAAAATTTTTGAAAACATGATTTTCCACTGGTCCGTCATAAAATAAATGTGCGGTCGGTCCTTTTACTACTATATGTCCGCTGTCAACTGAAAAGGAACCGGCATTGTCGCCTACCTTCCAGCCATCCAGTGTTTTTCCATCAAACAACGAAATCCATTTTGCCTTGGGGGCATTCATAAAAGAAAAGAAAGAAATGCATAAGAGAGCGCAGCAAACAGTAAGAATTGTTTTCATATCGAATAGTTGATTGCCTAAAGCTAACGATTTATCCAGTATCTATCTTTGCGATCTATGGACAATCCGATCGTCCTTTTTCTTGCCGGGTTTTTAATTGGAACATTAGGAACCCTGATTGGCGCAGGAGGAGGGTTTCTGCTGGTACCTTTATTACTTTTTACACATCCGGGCATGTCGCCGGAACTGGTGACTGCAGTGTCGCTGGTGATTGTAGCCTGCAATGCAGTGTCCGGGTCGATAGCATATGCACGATCAGGTCGCATTGATTATAAAGCGGGATTGTTATTTGCTGCCGCTACCATTCCTGGTTCTGTACTGGGAGTGTATGTGACCAAATATATTCCGGCTAATGCTTTTAATGTTTTATTTGGGATCATCCTGCTGGGGCTGGCGGTTTTTCTTTTTCTTAAAAAACAGCAACCTGCTGCATTAACTGCAAATGCAAATGAGGCCGGCAAATATTTTAAACATCATATACTTACTGATAAAGAAAAGGTGAAGTACAGTTATTCTTATAACCAGTACACAGGTATTGCCATCAGTGTGGCAGTAGGTTTTCTCTCACCTTTGCTCGGGATTGGCGGAGGTATTATTCATGTGCCGGCATTGGTGCACTGGTTGCGTTTCCCGGTGTATATCGCCACAGCCACTTCCCATTTTATATTGGCTATTATGGCAACAGTTAGTGTGGTGGTGCATGCATTCCAGGGAAATTACAATGATCCTTATATTCTGAATATGATCGTTTGGCTAGGACTGGGTGTTAGTCCGGGCGCACAGATAGGAGCTTTGCTTTCACATAACATAAAAGGGGATATTATAGTAAAAGCACTGGCGGTTTGCCTTGCGCTGGTGGGATTGAGACTTTTGCTCGGAAGTATGTAAACAAAAACGATCAGCCAAAAAAATCAATCCGCAGATAGGGGTAAAATGTTTTCATCTTGTTGTTATAAAAAAACAAGGAATGATGAAAATAAGAACAAGCGTAATGACAGCAGTGTTGTCACTGTTGGCTTTGGGTGCAGTTGCACAGCAACCTATCAAAACAATATTTAAAAGCAATCCCAGATCATCCGGAGGTTATGGTGCGATAACCAATAAATTTACCCGGATACGCGGTGATTTTGCAAATATGACTGGTTTATATGGAGGTTGGTTCATCAATCAACGGCTGATGATAGGAGCAGGGGCCGCGGCTGTTACAAGTAATATACCGGTGCCTTTAGAATACAGCACGGATCCAACGAGGAACAGAAGTTATGAGTATGGCCAGGTGGGATTGATGACTGAGTATGTAGTGGGTTCGAATAAACCGATTCATTTTGTGTTCCAGTTATTTTCCGGAGCGGGGTTTACATTGCAGTATGACCGGCACAACCGGCATAATAACAATGTTGATGATGATTCTGTCAGTGATGAACACTGGTTTTTTGTGACGGAACCTGGTGTGCAGGTTGAAATGAATTTGTTTAAATGGATGCGTTTCTGTCCGGGAGTTTCCTATCGCGCCAACTTTGGAAGTGATGCGGAGGGGTTAAAGGATAAAGATATCAGGGGTGTTTCATATAATGTGACTTTGAAGTTTGGGAAGTTTTAGGGCGTTGATGTAATGTGAATTGATGATGTATTTTGTCAGGACCAATCAAATGCGATTTTGAGCACCCTCAGGATGTTCTGGGTTAATAATTAATTCTTGTCGCTTGGCATGGATAAGCACATCCATTTCTTCCATCGGAATAGCACCAAGTAGGGGCTTGCTATCTCCTTCCAGCACTGCAGCCGAGCAAAAAGCAGTCCGGTTTTGAAATTTTACACATACGGGCCCAACGATATCATGTTCCACTAGCTGATCATTTGCCAGGAAATGCTTTCTTCTTTCGATGAAAGGAAGACGGAGTTGTTCCTGTATTAATTCATTTATGCACATCATATAAGAACCACTATCTACCATCATCTCTACAGATGTATGTTTTATTTCTTCTTTCCCGATAAGATGGCGTCTCGCCATCTCTATATCATATCCATTGATCAGGGTTATTTCTGCATATATAAATCCCATGGTTGTTTATTTTGATAAAGATAATACAGCAGCTGATCTGTTTCGGGGGGATTTTCATCATTATTATCCGTTTTTTTCACAAAGAATGTTTGATGAGAAAAGAAGCAAAAGAAGAAGTCTATATTTAATAGAGAATATTCGTTTATCAATCGGTAAAATCACCCTACTGGTCTGCGAGAATAGGCGCATTTGAAAATTCCCTCTTCCTTTTATACTTTTACCGCCTAACAAT
>CBHEUU010000566.1:0-3649 GCA_965990355.1 uncultured Chitinophagaceae bacterium | reverse complement strand
TCTTTTACATCAAACCGGCACAATCCATTAAAAGTGCTCATCCATAAATTCCCCGTATTATCTTCCAGGATATTCAGGATTGAGTTGTTTGAAAGACCATCTTTAACCGAGTAACGCTTTTTGATCTTTCCTGATAAAGGATCAAATTCCACAAGGCCGCCACCTTCAAGCCCGATCCAGAACCGTGACGATCTATCCTTATAAATTGCACGCACAGGTTTGCCCATTTCATAGCGGGTATGCTTTTTACCGCTTCTGTCGATCCTGATCAGTTCATGAAAATTCCCACCCCACAACGTGCCTACATCATCCTGGTAGAAAGATAAGAGGTCCCACAACTCCCTGCTGAAAACTTCGAACCGGTTATTCTGCCTGTTGAGTACGAATAAACTTCCTTTGCCGAAAGTTGTTGCCCACAGCGTTTGTTGTCTGTCCTCATATAACAACCATACCCGCTGGGTTTCTATGCCTGAAGCGTCATCAATACAGGGGAAGTGCTGAAAGGAACCCGATCGTGCATTATACTTATTGATACCGCCGCCGAAAGTGGCTATCCAGATATCTCCCAGGCGGTCTTTTATTATACTACTTACCTGGTTATTGGTTAATGAACCGTTTTTACCTGCTTCGTGGTAATAATTGGTAAACTTATTCAGGCTCCTGTTCCAGATGCTTACACCACCTCCATCAGTTCCAATCCACACCGTATGATCATCACTTTGCAGGAAGGTGGAAACAAAGTCGTTGACCAGGCTGTTTTTATTAAATGGATTATGGGCAATCGTATTAAAAAAGATGGCGCAGGCGAATAAATATTTATTCCTCCTTTCAATGTGCCTACCCATTTCCGTCTGTCTTTATCTTCAAATACAGCCGATATGGATTCACTGGAAATATTACGGGAATCCTCGCCAGACGGTAAATGTTGCAATGCGTTTTTTGCAGGATCATAAACAATAATCCCACCGCCGACCGTTCCCAGCCAGATCTTATTATCTGATGCAAAGCAAAGACTGGTTATCGAACCCGCAATACTTTTATCATTTTTATCTGAATAGATCAGTTGCAGGGAAGAATCAGCAATAGAATACTTATACATTCCTGCAGCGCCACCCATCCATACATTTCCATAAGGATCTATGTCAATACTTGACATCCTGGGCAATTGATTATAGACAGGCCTGATCTGCTTTATTTTTTTATCATACACGCAAAGACCCAGCGGATCAATAAACAACCATATGTTGTCCTGCTTATCTGCTTTTAATGCCGTTACATTATAATCAATAGTGGTTTTCCCATTATACAGGATAGTCAGCTGGGTTGAAACTTCCGCAGACTTCTCCTGCACCATTAAACCTAATCCGTTTGTACCTATATATATGGTGCCTTGCTTATCTGTGGTTATTTTGTTCACATTACTCGAGATCCTGTATTTCTGTCCACTTTGGCTTTTATAATAAGCAGAATGGAAACTGGAACTTATCGGATCATAGATGCCGATGCCCTGACCAGTGGCGATCCAGAGGCGATAGCCAGCGTCTTCATGTATATCATAAATATAATTATGGGGAAGGGAGTTTGAATCTTCAAGAATGTTGCGAAAAACAGTAAACCCGTATCCATCGAAACGGTTCAGCCCATCATAAGTACCAAACCACATAAAACCTTTCTGGTCCTGGTAAATAGATGTTACAGAATTATTGGAGAGGCCCTGTTCAATCCCAAGGTGTGAAATACGGGAAGTATCGTTTGCAAAAGAAAAAAAACACAGCAATTGAAAACTCAAAAGCAGGCGGACACGATTAAGCAGTTTTGTAATGGTAAAATTCCTGGGCAATCTCAATCTCGTTTTACAAGGCAGTCAGAAATTCATAAGCGTTCAAAAATAATATTATTTGTTGATCTGACAATTATTATTAAAGAAGCATATATGTTTACCTGAATAAAAGGTAGTAAAAATGTTTTTAATAAAAAAGGGGATTACTAATGAGTAATCCCCTTCTGAATTCAATCGTGGACCGAATGACTATTGCTTATCTTCATCAGCCACTGCATCCTCCCATTTCTCCCATTTCTGCGTATTGGGATTGTATCCGTTATAACCAAAATTCTGACTCAATACGCCTTTGTTGTTGGCCGTAATGGCTGAATTTGGGATAGGCCAGTAGAGGTTACATTTGTTTATCTTGTAATTCAGGGTGCGGGTATTGGAGATCACTCCTCCCCTGTTATACATTCCGCCAGTCAAAACAGTACGTTTGTACCAATAGCTGCTGCTACCACCCGGATCAGTACCTTCAGACTTGTCGTAGGTATTCACGTCATAAGTGTTGCCCCATTCATCCGGCTTGCCGCTCAGGGCAAGACAGTATGAAACCCGGCTGAGCTCCATGTGTCTCCATTCTTCCAGGTACAGTTCACGGGCACGTTCATTCATGATGTCACCGATGGTAACTGTTGTATATAACTGGGTGCAAGCTGCTCTTTTTCTTATTTCATTTACATCCGCAGTAGCACCTGCAACATCTCCGAGATAGAATTCCGCTTCTGCGCGAAGCAGGTACGCTTCTGCCAGGCGATAAAGATACCAGTCTGCAGTACTTCCCTTTGAAGCACCAGTGTACGCGTTAGATCCCTGGTTTGCTTCTGCTTCTGCATCCGTTATAAAAATTTTATAATGAGGGAAATCAAACCAGCAGCGAATGGTATCAACACACAGCAGCGCGTTTGTTGTTGGATGATATAATTTAAGATTTTGTCCGCGGTATGTTGAGCTGGCAGTTCCGTACTTGATGGAGTCCATCCGTCCCCAGTTCCCGACTTTGGAATTGTGCCGGAGGTCATCATTGTCTTCCGTACCGTTAACCACCCATAAACCACGTTGTGCAAATGGTGTAGGACGGATAGTACCGATCCCCCGTCCAATAGCCCTGCCATAATCAAGGTCTGCGCGATAATTGGAATTGTTACGTGCGTAAAGATCAACGGCGTTTTTTCCATCAGGAGATTTCAGGCTTCCTGAATTATAGAACGGACCAAAAATACGCATGGTAGCAAAAGCGATGTTTGATTGAGCGCCGCGGTTAGGCATACCCATGATCACTTCTGTATTAGCTGCGATCAGCTTGTTTTCGGGACGATGCAAATCCCAGATAACATTACGCGTAACAGGCCATGTTTTAGGCTCGCCTCCGGGATAGAAAGTGCCAAAGGTATTTTTCATCAATGCATAGCCCGACTGGTTGATCAGCACATCCGCCTGGTCTTTGGCCTTTTGAAATTGACCGGTAGCCAGATAGCATTTGATGAGCAACATGCGGCATGCGCCTTTATTGACCATACCTATATAGGTCATGTCTTTTTGCTCCGGAACCCACTCAACTGCCTTTTCCATGTCAAGCGTGATCATTTTGAGGATCTCCGCTTTTTTCGTAGAACGGTAGTTTTGTTTGGGCACCTCAAGTATTTTGGTAATCAGCGGTACATCTCCGTATTGGAAAACCAGCGCGAGATACCTGAAAGCGCGATGAAAGTAAGCTCTGCCTTTGTAGGTATTTTTTGTGGCTTCGCTCAACCCTTCAATCCCGTCAACATAAGTGAGTACCGTGTTGGCGTATTTAATACCACTATATGTTTCGTCCCAGAA
>CBHEUU010000565.1:0-3656 GCA_965990355.1 uncultured Chitinophagaceae bacterium | reverse complement strand
CCTTTATGACACGGGTGGCGTTGGCTGCGGAAAAAATGGACCATCATCCCGAGTGGAAAAATGTATACAATACAGTAGAAGTGTGGCTTTCTACACATGATGCCGGCGATATAGTGACCGAAAAAGATAAAAAGCTTGCCAGTAAGCTTGACAAGCTTTTTACCTGAGATTATTTATCGGTCAATTCTTTTTCCGCCGGAATATTACCGCTGCATTTTGTTTCAGATCGGCGCTGAAGCGAAGCTGGTAGGATTCTTCACCATCATACACTACCAGTAGGCCTGTATTAGGCGGATACTTACCGAGGTTTTCTGCATACAATAGCAAAGTTGTTTCTTCTGCACCGGCACGAAGATAAATTGTTTTTTTAATGGCGGTCGCTTTAAGCATTTGTTTGGCGAGGATCACTTCACCATTCAGTAAGAGGCTTACGGTATCGCCATCAATTTCACCATTATCATAGAGAGCCAGTACAAGACTGTCTGATTTGAAATTAATAACCTGGGGAGCAGTGTTGACCCTTTCGGCAGCGAATGCGGCAGGACCTGTGGGTGTACGTACTTGCGCAATACCCGGTTTTGCTGGAGAAGCAGGAGTTATAACAGGTGTTGTTTTCTTTTCTTCTTTAGGAGTAGTTATGACAGGTGCGGGCGGATCTTTTTTTACCGTTGCAACAGGAGGTTGTTGAACAGGCTTGGTGACGGTAGGTTTTTCTGTATTGGTTTTTGCAACCTGAACAGGAGGCGGTGTTTTATATTCTTTATAAAATGCTACATCATCAGCTTTGCCCAGTTCTTCGAGGTGGGGGACTATTTTAGAATTGTTCAGGTTTTTTTCTGAACGCAATGTGATGCCACCGGAAATGGAGTAAAAATTTTTTGTTTTGTTTGTTTTCCAATTGCCGTCCAGGTGCCAGGTAGTGTCTTCCTGGCGCTGCCGGAAAGTGATGGTTACTTTCACACCCTTATCGGTGCGGCCGGGAAAATTGGAAGAAATGATCTCATCGTCTTTTATCTCACACACATCTCCATCAATTTATCCTTTAATACGCTTCATGGTATAAAAAAGCGTGTCGTGTACGATAAACGTGCTTCTTGAATAGCCATATACTTTGCCCCGATACTCCGTAAGAGCCAGTTCAAAGGATTGTTCCCTGCGTATGGTAGAGCTATCATTGGTAAGCGTGCCGGCCCAAAGGCCTGTAAGGCTATGCTGCGCCTGGGAAATGGCAGGAATGATGACAAGCAGAAAGAGACGGCGAAGGGTTTTCATATAGGTTAATGGTATAGGGGTCTTCACAAAAATAAAACGAATTAATAAGAGTTTTCGTGTGAAGGCATAAGCGGATTAATGCGTTTCATTTTCGTGCTTTTACGGTCAATAAAAAAGCCCCGGATCCAGGTCCGGGGCTTCAATCTTATTTTCTAAATAGAAATTACCTGTTCATGCTAGCCAGGAACTCTTCATTGTTCTTGGTGCCTTTCATCCTGTTTTGCAATTCGCGCATTGCTTCTTCTGTATTCATATCAGTAAGGAATACACGAAGCAGGTTCATGCGTTGCAGCACATCTCTTTCCAGCAGCAGGTCATCACGGCGGGTAGAAGAAGCTGTGAGATCGATAGCAGGATAGATACGTTTATTGGCGAGGCGGCGATCGAGCTGAAGCTCCATGTTGCCGGTACCTTTGAATTCTTCGAAGATCACCTCATCCATTTTACTGCCGGTATCAACCAGGGCAGTAGCGATGATAGTGAGAGAGCCTCCGTTTTCAATTTTACGTGCAGCACCAAAGAATTGTTTTGGTTTTTGCATTGCGTTTGCTTCCACACCACCGGAAAGAACTTTACCGGAAGCAGGGGCTACTGTATTGTGAGCACGTGCAAGACGGGTGATAGAATCCAACAGGATCACTACATCATGTCCGCATTCTACCAGTCTTTTAGCTTTTTGCAAAGCGATGGTAGAAACCTTTACGTGTTTTTCTGCTGGTTCATCAAAAGTAGAAGCGATTACTTCTGCGCGTACGCTTCTTTCCATATCGGTAACTTCCTCAGGGCGCTCATCCACTAACACAACCATGAGATAGCATTCCGGGTGATTGGCTGCAATAGCATTGGCCACGGCTTTCAGCAACATGGTCTTACCGGTTTTGGGTTGCGCCACGATCAATCCACGCTGACCTTTACCTATTGGAGTAAACAGGTCCATAATGCGGGTGGAATAATCACCAGGGGTGGTAAAGAGATTGAGCTTTTCGAAGGGGAATAAAGGAGTAAGATAATCAAATGGAACGCGGTCCCTTACTTCTTCGGGGCTCTTATTATTGATAGTATCTACTTTCAGTAATGCAAAATATTTTTCACCTTCTTTGGGAGGGCGAACAGCACCATAAACGGTGTCGCCGGTTTTAAGTCCGAATAATTTTATCTGGGAAGGGGAAACATATACATCATCAGGAGACGATAAGTAATTGTAATCAGAAGAGCGGAGGAAGCCATAACCATCAGGCATCATTTCCAGTACGCCTTCAGAAAGAATCACACCATCGAACTCTATGTTAAAATGCTGTTCGCGCCTTTGTGGGTATACTTTATTAGGGGCGGTTGTTTCAACAACAGGAGTGCCTTCGGCGGGTTGGTCTATTATTGCTTCTTCTGCAACTGGTTCAGCTTCTTCTGCTGCCAGTTCTTGTTGTTCTGTTTCTTTTTCTTCGGGTTTTTTGCGGCCCCTTTTTGCGGGAGCTTTTTCTTCCTTTTTAGGCATTGGGGCGGGCTTTTTATTGCTGGCCTTTTTCTCTTCGCCGCTGTCTTCCACTACTGCTTCTTCGGTAGTGATGCCGGTGGATGCTTTAATAATACGTTTACGTTTGCCTTTATCTTCAGCAGGAGAGCCGCCTTTGGAACCGGCAATGGCCTGGCTGTCGAGGATTTTGTAAACCAGTTCTTGTTTATCTAATTTTTTTGCGTTGGGGATACGCAACTGCTCAGCTATGTCAAGCAGTTCTGGAACGAGCATATCGTTCAATTGCAGGATATCGTACATACAAAATGTTGAAGGTTAACACAGTATACCGTGGTCACAAATCTGAAAAGTGAAAAAAGTATGAGTTTTTGTTGAATGGAATCGGTAAAAACCTGATGAGCTAACTATAGGGAGTAATGAACTAACCAGTCGTCTTTCCGCTGCAATTATACGTCCTTTTTCGTAAAAAACCAAAAATTGGCTAACCCCTTATCTTTGCCGTCCGAAAATCTCTATATGTTCAATAAACGCACAAAGATCAAAGACTTGCTGGCCCAGGAGCCAGCAGGGCAGGAAGTAACCGTTATGGGATGGGTGAGAACCTTCCGCAATAATCAGTTTATGGCTATCAATGACGGCTCTACCAATAATAATCTGCAGGTTGTGCTGGAACTTGGAAAGTTTGATGAAGAAACGCTCAAGCGTATTACCACTTCTGCTTCTGTAAAAGTGAAAGGAAAAGCTGTGGCATCATTGGGAAAAGGACAGAAGATGGACCTTACTGCTGAAACACTGGAAATATTAGGTGATAGTGATGCAGAAAAATACCCGTTACAGCCCAAGAAACACAGTCTTGAATTTTTAAGGGAAATAGCCCATTTGCGTTTCCGCACCAATACATTCGGCGCTGTAT
>CBHEUU010000564.1:0-3668 GCA_965990355.1 uncultured Chitinophagaceae bacterium | reverse complement strand
TCCATTGTCAAAATTCTTATTGCCCACACCCCATGCCCTTCCCAATGCAATGGCATAATCAGCAGCTGAATAACTTTTCAGGTCGTTGACAATTACAACGGCTATCTGATTGGAAGTACTGTCATCATAAGCCACCAGTTTTCGCTCCAGTGCAGTTACCTGCTCGGGCGTAAGAAAATTGCCCGTCAGATCATTAACAAGCTTTGGAGGACTGGGCCTTGGTGGAATTGCTTTTTCTACCTGTGCCGATGACGCAAAGGCCAGCAGCAAAAAGAATATGGAGAGAAATTTCTTCATGGATATTATTTGCCGAAGACGATGTCGTCGGGTAATTCGTTTTTGTCGGTATTCTTATCGTAGGGAAAATGCTGATGAAGGGCTTCACCAATGTCCAGCACGCATTGGCTGATGCCAGCAGCATAATTTTCTTTATTGAAATTTTCAATCATCACGTCCACTTCTTTATTCCAGTAATCAGTGCCCACTTTTTCATGAATGCCCTGATCACCAAAAACAGCAAGCTGCCGGTCTTTCAATGCTACATACACGAGCACGGCATTATGCTCTGTGGTTTCATCCATTTCCAGTTGGAAGAATATTTCGCCTGCGCGGTCTATAGCATCCATATAAGGACAATATCTTTCTACAAAAACCCTTACCTCACCACTGGTTTGAAGTTCAGCAGTGCGAACAGCTTCCACTATCTGGTTGCGCTCAGGCTCGGTGAAGAATGGCTTTTTTTTCCTGAATAATGAAAACACGGCGCTGTTTTTAAAATTTAATTTCTACTGATTTATCACTGCCGGCCACGGCTTCGAATCCTTCTTTGGGTTTATAGCCAAACAAGCCAGCTACCAGGTTGCCGGGAAATCCCCTTACCTGTTTATTGTAATCCGCTACAGCAGCATTGAAATCATTCCGGGCCACTTTAATACGGCGTTCTGTTCCTTCCAGCTGCGTTTGCAGACCCGAATAAGCAGCTGTGCCTTTCAACGTGGGATATCTTTCTATTACAACAATCAGCCGGTTGGTGGCTGTGGCGAGATTATCCTGTGTGCGTTGTTGTGCTACATAGTTTTCTGCCGTCAGCGAATCGTTCGACATACCGGAAAGTGCTTCACCACGTGCTGCAGCGATCTGCTCCAATGTGCTTTGTTCAAAATCCGATACACCTTTTACGGTGTTCACCAGGTTTGGCACAAGATCGATCCTGCGCTGGTAAGTACTTTGCACTTCCGACCATTGCTGTTTCACTTTCTCTTCCTTTTTCACAAGAGAATTGTACGTACTGACCATAAAAATGACCAGCAATAAAAGAACGGCCCCTGCTATGATGAGGCCGGTATTTCTTTTCTTTTGCATGAATGGCGACTGTTAGAATTGAACTTTCGGCGCTTTCTCGGCTCCTTCATCTGCCTTGAATCCTTCTTTGGCTTTAAAACCAAACATGCCGGAGAAAATATTAGTGGGGAATGACCTCACTTTAGTATTATATGTATTGATCGCATCATTGAATGTACGTCTTGATCCACGGATATCATTTTCGATACCTTCCAGTTGCCCCTGCAATTGCAGGAAGTTCTGATTCGCCTTCAAATCAGGATAGTTTTCTACCACAGCGAGCAGGCGGCTGAGCGCACCGCTCATCTGGCCCTGGGCTTGCTGGAATTTGGCCATATTTTCCGGTGTCAGCTGATCAGCTGTAAGGTTAATGGAAGTGGCTTTGGCCCTTGCTTCCACCAGTCCGGTAAGCGTTTCTTTTTCAAAGTTGGCTGCACCTTTTACCGTATTCACCAGGTTGTCTACCAGGTCGGCCCTTTTCTGGTATTCGGTATTCACATTGTTCCAGGTGTTTTTCACTACTTCATCCTGTTTCACCAATCCATTATATCCACTGCATCCCCATACACCGAGGATCAATATAAGTCCGATAAGAATAAGCCATCCTAAATTTTTGGTTCCTTTCATAATTTGACAGGTTTTAATGTAAGATTAAAATTAGTGTTTTTCAGTGTCGTATGAATTAAATTTTCGGGAAGTGTGTGGGAGAACTCCGGTAAGGCTACATTTTTTACCGGTGGGGCTACTATTGATAAACCTTAGAGCTTCTTAAGCGGTAACACCTATTATATTTCACTTATTGAAAAATTTATTACAATGCTCTGTTCAAATGGAGGCAAATCTGTTTCTTGCATATTATACTGATTGGCCTTTCAACATTATTCCACCATCTTTTCAACTAAAACAAGCTACTTATATGAGACACACGAAATTAGTTATCCTGCTGCTTGCAGTTTTTCATACAGCTTTTGGGCAGGACTATCTACCCCTTACTGGAGGCACATTAACCGGCACATTGAATGGGACAGTGGCGAATTTTAATTCTCTCAACCTTGGTAGTGGCGCCAATAATCAAAAATTATTTGTTTACGATGATGGCACAGACGCTTCTGGATTTGGCCAGTCCACTTCTGAGTTCAGAATATTTGCACCACAGAACGGAACTAATCATATTTCTTTTGGCAATTATCAGCGCTCCTCCAATATTTTCTATGAACACATGCGTTTGACCATAGGAGGCTTCCTGGGCATCGGAACAACTTCACCAGCCGGGATGCTTGATGTTGTAAATGGGTCCAGCCGCTTTTTGTTTGCCCCTAATAATACCGGACTGGGAGATATTCTCAGGGTTGCAGGCATCAATGGATTTAATTTTTCAGTTAATTCGTTTGTGCCAAGCACAGGAAATCTCATTACCGACCTGGGAATTAATTATGCCGTTGATGGTGGCTCAGGCAATAGCCTTTATACACTTAAAGGCAATAAGAAATCTCCTATAATCAGGATGAATGCCGAAAATGGCAGCATTAATCTTTACGGAGAAAGTGGTAGTGGTGTTGATTATAGAGGAGCTGCTTTCAACCTGGGCGTATCTGTTCAAAGCAGCGGGAATGTTGGTATCGGCACAGAAGCTCCGGGAGATTTTAAATTAGCGGTAGAAGGAAAAATCGGTGCCAGAAAAGTTGTCGTAAAACAAGGAGCATGGGCGGATTATGTGTTTGATCCGTCCTACAATCTACCTACTTTAAAAGAAGTGGAATTATTTATTAAAACACACCGGCATTTACCTGATATTCCTTCTGCAAAAGAAATTGAACAGAAAGGACTGGATCTAGGGGATAACCAGGCCACGCTTCTCAAAAAAATCGAAGAACTTACCTTATACATAATCGAACAGGATAAAAAAATCGCCGCCCACTTGCAGGAGATGGAAACAATAAAGAAGCTGATGTTGGAAATGGAAAAACTAAGAAAGGATGTGGAATTATTAAAGACAAATCAAGCTGTCAGTCATCCCCACTAATGATAATGAAAGCGGCACTGAATGATATGCAGTCTTTTTTCTTTTACGGCATACACTAATCTATGTTCATCAGTGATCCGACGGTTCCAGAAACCAGCCAGGTCACCTTTGAGAGGTTCTGGTTTGCCAATGCCCTTGACGGGGGAGCGCATTGCATCTTTGATCAGGTCGTTTATACGCAGCATGGTCTTTTTATCCTGCTCCTGCCAATACAGATAATCCTCCCAGGCATTCGTCTGCCACACCAGCTCCATTTTATTTTTCTATTAGCTTGTTCTTAATGAATTTGCTTTTATTCATTTCA
>CBHEUU010000563.1:0-3681 GCA_965990355.1 uncultured Chitinophagaceae bacterium | reverse complement strand
AAAACCATCGATCGCTATAAGCCCCTGTTCATTCAGCTCACAACCGAGTTGTTCCGGGATATTGCAATGCTGCCGGATTGCAGCCCTGTAGAATATAGCATTTAATGGATGCTTCTTTCCGTTTTGAAAGATCACCGAATTAAGGTGGCCGTTATCGTGATGCAATTCTTTTATTTCATCATCTATTACAGTGATATGGTGTTTCTCGAGGATCGCTATCCGTTCTTCAGTCAAATCTGCTTTCCCATTGGTAAATAAGACCAGGTCTTTACTCCAGTGATGTATCATCCTGCTGTATTCAAAAGCCATATCCCCGTTGGCAATAATCCCCAGCGGGCTGTCTTTTACTTCATAGCCATGACAATAAGGGCAATGCAATACGGAGATGCCCCAGCATTCAGCAAGTCCTTTGATGCCGGGCATAATATCGGTTACACCTGTAGCAAATAACAATCTGTCGGCACTGAATATATCACCGGCAGCTGTTGTTATTTCAAAACCCTTATCGGTTTGGACTCCGGCCAGGGCTGTTCCTTCCTGCAAGCGGACCGTGTCATATTTCAACACCTGCTCCAATGCTTTTGCTTTAATGACTGCAGGCTTTTCACCATCATGCGTAATAAAATTGTGGGAATAGGGCGTTTGCCGGTTGCAGGGGTTATTATCATCTATTATTAATACATGCCTTTTTGAACGGCCCAGTGCCATCCCCGCTGAAAGGCCGGCATAGCTGCCTCCTATAATGATGGTATCGAAATGTTTATTTTCCATTGGTTGTTTTTAAGATTGAAGCAAAACTAAGCAAAAAATACTAATTGCAACTATGTTGCAATTAGTATTTAACAAGAATTACAACATTTCCCTTCCAGGGAAGATGTAAATTCACTTTACCATTCTGCTTATTCCTTCTATATGAAACCATATATTACCTTATTCCTGCTTGTTCTGTTCTGCAATACTTTATTCGCCCAGAACACTGACACCCCTAAAACCGACAATAACCCAAGGCTGACTACTGAAGAAAGCGACTGGCTTAACCAGAATGTCAAATCCAGCGAATTCAATTTTACAGGCAAGACCATTGGCTTTGCGGAACTGACATCCGGTGGCTTCTATGGCATTGGAAAGTTCAGCTACCGGTTAACAAAAAAAGAGTTCTTCCAAAGAAAGCTGACCGGCCGTATTCATCAGCTTTATATTTTAACTGACGAAGAGAAAAAGAAAACAAATGGTTATGATGCCATTTTAGTGATAGCAGACAAGAATATTAAGGGGAAAATGAGAAGGATGAAGAGAGAACGCGTTCTTGAATACAGCTATAATTCATTCCCCCAAATTCCTGCCGATGCCGGCCTCGATAATAATCCATTACTCAGCAAAGCCAATTCCGATTTTTTTAATGAGATATATAAATACAGCAACTATTTCAAAGAACCGTTTGACTTTACCGGCAAAAAAGTGGCCATCTTTCAAACGCATTGTGATCCCAAGAAAATCGAGCAACGAAGTATTTCAGAATATGTGGAGCGTATAAAACAACAAGTGGATGAATACGGGTTTTGCAGAACAGAATTCACTTTCCTGCTTAACGAGCAGCAAAAAAAAGAATCGGGTGGTTATGATGTTATTATTCAATACCGTTGTAAAATGGACCTGCCACTGAGTTTTCTTATAGCTGCATTGAACAAGAAATAGTAGTCCTTAAAATTCTATTTTACCAATGAAAACAACGGGTTATTATTTTCAAGGAAATCCCTTACCTGTGACAGTTTATCGGTATTAATAAGGTCCACACCACAATTGCTCAACTCCTGCCACACACGTTGCTTTTCAGGGCCAGCCCATAACCGGACTTTTTTTCCATAGCGGTGTGCCAGTACTACCAGGCGTCTCAGCTTCATCCGTTCCTTCAGCGATATCTCACCTTTGCCACGCCATTTCAGGATACGGGAATACCGGCAACTCGCCACGGGATACAAATAATGATAAGCCAGATCTTCATTAACACGTTGCAGATCTTCATCAATAAAAAATATCTGTTCGGTTTCATCACAAACCATTCCTGCCGGTCTTTTCCCGGTGAGCACAATGGTGAGGTTTCTTTTGATCACTTTTCCGTTGCAGGATGAAGACAGGATGGCACGATATGGCTCCAGCATTTTCCTTAAAGCCTGGATGGTTTTCCTGCTCCTTGATTTTATGTCGATCATCAGGATCAGGGTATCCATTGGTGTTTGCGGAAGATGTTGTCTGGCCTGTATGTATTCAACGATGGGCCGAATATACAGCCGGTCCAGTGTATGGCGCCGCCGGAAGAAAGGAGGAAAATGACTGACCACCAGGCGGCCTCCCCGCAAATAAACATCCGCTTCTATATGAGTAAAGCCATTACTCAATGCATCGAAGAAAGGGCGTTTACGCCAATAATCGTTGTGGGAGAATCCGGAGAGAGAGTAAGTTTGTTGGGCAAATGATTGCGCATTTGCTGCAAACTGTATGTATACTAAAATCAGGACAACTGGTTTACGCCAGGCAGTAAACGTCATGCGTCGGGATTTGCCGCAAAATTAGTTGCCGAATATGTCTTAATCATTAAAGAAAGGTCAAGCAATCATCATTTGTTTATTTGGTTTTTTTCAGCTTAACAGACACCTTCTCTCCTTCCTTCTTCAACGTAACCACTTTCTTGACGGCTGCCGAAGCATTCGTGCTATACTTGTTTGTTGTAGTATTTTCCCTGGTGCCCTGGAACATCCCGTTTATATACGTATCAGTATACCCCACTACTTCAGTGCGGTTAAACGAATGAACATACCCAAATTCTGAATAAAGCATATAATCTCCCGGCATCAGGTTCACAAATTCAAAACTTCCCTTATCATCATAAACGGTTGTAGTTTTAATACATTCAGTAGCTTCTTTTGGCAATGGTATAGCCCGGCCTGTTTTTCTTGACTTTTCGTTCAACTCCATCCACTCTTTAAAAAAATCAGTGTATGGAATTAATACCACCGTTGTGCCAGCCTGGGCGTATTGCTTTTTATGTGTATTAAGAATAGCCATGCCTTTAAGAAGGCCTTCATTCTCGTTATCCTTTGCAAATGCCTGCCCCGTTATAACCCCGCTGCCAGACGTGATCAATTTCAATGTTTCTTCTTTCTTAAATGTGGTGGTGAAGGGATTATAATCAATTTCTTTATCCACAAGCATCATCTGTTGTCCTTTTGAATATATATCGATCCTCCATATCCTCCGGGTATCCTTATCAATATAATATTCATATCTGTCGCCGGTACCTTCTTCAAAAACATTTACCTGCCACACTTTGTAATCGCCAGTCAGACCGCTTACATATTTGTTGCTTTTTACTTCATCAATCCGGACCTTTTTAATGTTTGCGCTGTTTCCTGGTTTATACTCATACACAGACATATTTGTTTTATACCCGGAAGTAAGCGGGAGCAGTCCAAGCAGATAGGGATAAGTGTAGTTGTCAAAAAAAGTTCCTTTAACCGCCTCTTTTACAATGCTTCTTTTCTTTGTTTTTTTGTCAAGGTAATAGCCGGTTACTTCTTTCCCGTATTTAAATACATACTCTTTGTCTTTACTATAAGAAGCCCGGTAAATTGGCTCAAAGGTAGTGGCATCCGAAAGGCAGGTATCTATCCATTGTTCATCTGA
>CBHEUU010000562.1:0-3694 GCA_965990355.1 uncultured Chitinophagaceae bacterium | reverse complement strand
AATAATAGCTCCAAAAGAAAGATAAATACCTCTGATCTCTCTAGCTTCCTTATTCATCTGCCGGAGCTCTTTTTTAAGTGCTTTTTTCTCTGCACGCGTAAGCGTCGATTTGTCCATTGCCTTGATCTCTTCCACCCGGCTGCGAATTTCCTCTGCCCGCGCTTTCTTTTCCTCTGCAGTCATTGCGGCAATCCTTTCCTTCAACGGACGCTTGTCGTCTGTTGTGGTGGCAGCATAAGTGTTTGCAATGCTGACGGTCAGTAAAAGGCAGGTGAGAAAGATGCTGATCTTGGTTTTCATGTTTTAGACTTGATTTGGTGATTAAGTAATTTACAAAAATTTGTCCAGTTTTGAAAGTAAGTCCTTTGCAGCTATTTTGCTATAAGAAAATCATAAAATGTGGCATAATTTCCCCAATAATCAGGAACGGACTACCGGGAGAAACTGATCCGGCTGTTTTAATTAACTTGGTCTTTCAAACTTAACCATGCTTGCTACCGGTTATACCAACCAATTGAATGCCCTGCGGGAATACTTTGATTCCGGCAATACACGGTCCTACGGGTTCCGGAAAAAACAATTGCAGCAGTTGCGCCAGGCCATACTTGATCATGAACAGGAGCTTTATGAAGCATTGTATAAAGACCTGCACAAAAACCCTGAAGAATGCTGGGTGACTGAACTGGGCATGGTGATAGCTGAGATCAATGCAGCGATCAAAAACCTTCACCGCTGGATGGAACCGGAAAGAGTGACCACCAACCTGCTTAACTTTCCTTCGGGCAGCCGTATTTTTAAAGAACCATTAGGTGTTGTATTGATCATTGCGCCCTGGAATTATCCTTTTCAATTATTGATCAATCCGCTGGTGGGCGCTATAGCTGCGGGCAATTGTGTGGTATTAAAACCAAGCGAAATAGCAACGGCAACAGATGAAGTGATGAAAAAGATTATCACTGGTTTATTTCCCGAAGAATACATTTTTTATGTGCAGGGCGACGGCGCCGAAGTAGTGCCTGCACTGATGAATAATTTTCGTTTTGATCATGTGTTCTATACCGGAAGTACCGGTGTGGGCAAAGCTGTTTATAAAATGGCAGCGGAAAAACTGGTGCCTGTTACACTGGAACTGGGAGGCAAAAGCCCCTGCGTAGTGGAGGATGATGCCAATATTGATGTAGCGGCGAGGCGTATTGCACTTAGTAAGTTTTCCAATGCAGGGCAGATGTGTGTGGCGCCGGATTATGTGCTCGTGCATGTTTCCAAAAAAGAAGAATTGATACAGGCGTTAAAAAAAGCCATCCACCGATTCTTTGGAGATGATCCCGCACAAAGCAGTGAATACGGCCGGATCATTAATGCAAAACAATTTGACCGGCTGATCAATTACCTGCACGAAGGAACAATTGCCGCAGGAGGAACCGGCAATAAAGAACAATTATATATTTCTCCGACCATCATTACCAACCTGGCTGCTGGTGCCGGTCTTATGCAGGAAGAGATCTTTGGCCCCATTCTGCCCATTATCAGTTTTACCACACCAGCAGAAGCAAAGCAATTGATTGCACAGAATCCTGATCCGCTGGCTTTTTATCTTTTCACACAGAATAAATCAAAAGAAAAAAAATGGCTGGAGTCTGTATCCTTCGGCGGAGGTTGTGTGAACAATACTGCTTTACATTTTACCAATAACCGCCTGCCATTTGGTGGCAAAGGCAATAGTGGTATGGGGCAGTATCATGGGAAATATTCTTTTGATACATTCAGCCATAAAAAATCGATATTGAAAACGCCTACATGGCTGGATCCGGCCATCAAGTATCCACCATTCAAAGGGAAACTGAGGCTGTTCAAAAAAATAATCCGCTAGCCCGCTAAGATTTCTTTGTGTTCTTTGTTGTCTTTGTGGGAGAAATGTATCCCACAAAGACAACAAAGAACACAAAGAAAAAATAATTTTATTGAGCTATTCATAACACTTGTGGGAAAATAACATGAAAAGAAATAAACTCAGAAAACTCCTGCTTGTTATAACTTTATTCTTCGTAGCTCTTTTTGCCTACGTTGAAATAGTGACCATCAATCAAAAAAACATGACCTACCGGCAAAAACTGTTGAAAGCATTTTATCCTGTTTTGATGTTTTTCAGCAAAACCACCGGAAAAAGCAGCAAGACTATGGACAATACAACTGGAATAACACCGTCAGCATCTCTATATGATCTTTCCATTACACTTAACAATGGAACACAACTTTCACTTTCCAGCCTGAAAGGGAAAAAGATATTACTGGTGAATACAGCAAGTGATTGTGGTTACACACCACAGTATGAAGACCTGCAAAAACTTTATACCGATTACCAGGACAAACTGGTCATTATCGGTTTTCCTGCCAACGATTTTAAAGAACAGGAAAAAGGAACAGACGAAGACATTGCCAAATTTTGTAAACTGAATTTTGGTGTTACTTTTCCTTTGGCAAAGAAAAGCTCTGTTGTCAAAGGTGCTAATCAAAACCCAGTGTTCAACTGGCTTAGTGATCCTGCCAAAAACGGATGGAATGATCAGCAACCGACCTGGAACTTTTCAAAATACCTGATAGATGAAAAGGGAATACTCATCAAGTATTTTGATCCGGGAATTTCACCTTCAAACCCTGATGTGAAAAAAGCGATTGAACAAGAGTAAAAGAGTATAACCTTAGTATGAACTGGATTTTACTGATCATTGCCGGATTGTTTGAAGTAGGATTTGCTACTTGTTTGGGAAAAGCGAGAGAAGCCGGCACTAATACTACCGCATGGTTAATAGGTTTCTTTGTTTGCCTTAGTATTAGTATGTTTTTATTGAACAGGGCATCGCTTACTATTCCGCTGGGAACAGCCTATGCTGTATGGACCGGCATCGGAGCAGTTGGGACAGTGCTGATCGGTATATTCCTTTTTAAAGAACCTGTCACCTTCTGGAGGTTATTTTTTCTCTGCACTTTAGTTGCCTCTATTGTGGGATTGAAAGCTGTATCCTCTCACTAGATCGCAAGCATTCTGCGCTAATTGATGATCCCCATTTTTGTCATCAGGAATGAAGCACTCAACTTGGTGCACACGCCTTCCTTCAATTTATAATCAAAGATCAGCTCGTCATTGATGATCTCCGATTCGAAACATTTATTGCTGATATAAGCGGGATTGGCTTCTGCGAGCTGAGATACTGTCAGGTCATGCGTGGCAATAATGCCGCAGGCATTGGCGGCAACCAGCTTACGGATAAGCCCTATTGTTCCATTATGCTTGTCATTGCTGTTGGTACCACGCAATATTTCATCAAGAATGATAAAAGTTTTTTTACCTGCTTCCAGTTCATGAATAATGGATTGCAACCTCTTTAATTCTGCATAAAAGAATGATTCGCTATCCTGCAGGGAATCGGTAATGCGCATGCTTACATGAACAGTGTATGGATAAAAAACAAACCGGTCGGCGCAAACAACACTGCCGCTTCTTGCCAATACCAGGTTAATGCCCAGCGTACGGAGGAAGGTACTTTTGCCAGACATATTGGAACCGGTAAGGATCACAAACCGCTGCGCTGCAAAGGAGATACTGTTGTTGATCCGTTTATTCGCCCTGATAAGCGGGTGCCCCATATTGTCGGCCACCAGTGTTTCCTGTTTGCTTACAGCCGGCGTGCAGAAT
>CBHEUU010000561.1:0-3696 GCA_965990355.1 uncultured Chitinophagaceae bacterium | reverse complement strand
ATAAAGAAGCCTTCCTGATCAGGAAGGCTTCTTTATTATAATTTCGGCTATCGAACAATATTAATACTAAAACAAATTATATCCGTAGCTCACATAATACAATCCACCTACATAAGGACTACCAAAACCTGTGCGGTAATAGCTATTGCCAATATTGGTACCGCCGATACGGAATACGCTTTTGGTTTTAGCAGGACGATAAGTAACCTGTGCGTCCACCCAGGTGAAATAAGGCAGGGTGCCGGAAACAAAAGTTCCTTCATAATAACTGTTATCCTGCCATTTGGCTACTACATTAAAGCCGATATTTTTAAATACGTTCTCATTACGCAAACCCAGGTTAAAACGGTATTTGGGTGCATTAAAGAAGGATACAAAGCCTGGAGCAAGATCCCTCAGTTCATCAGAGAACACGTTGCCATACGCATAAAATCCTCTTGGCAGCTTGTATTCTGCACTTATACCCCAGCCGATCGCTTTTACATCCTCATCAGCATTTTGCTTATAAGATACATTCGTTGTTGTAAGCGCAGAAAGCAAACCAACAGGTGAGCCGGGAATATTGGACTGACCTACACCGATAGTGGCCAGGAAGTTTTTATAAACGCTGTAATACCCGTAAGCATCCACAAGAAGCCTGTCGCCAAGAATACCTTTATAACCGATCTCATAAGAGTTCACTGTTTCAGGTTTTACTTCCCTGAACTGCGCCTGCACCAGTTTGGATGCATCAGCTGTAGCACGGTATTCCAGGATGCTGGCGGCTGTATAACCCGGACGTGATGCAGAGTTCAATCCATAAAAAGTCTGGAACTCCGGCAAGCATCCGATCAAAACACCTGCACCGGTTACGAGGCTGATATACTGATCCTGGTTGGTAGGAAAACGATAAGCTGTCTGGTAAGAAAGACGTATGTTATTGTCTTTCGCTACTTTGAAGACGGCAGTAAAGCGGGGTGTAAAACGTCCGTCAAAATTAGTTTGCTTATCATAACGGCCTGCAGCTGTCAGGGTCAGGAATTCATCGAATAAAGCTTTTCTCAATTGAATATAACCACCATATTCGTTGATCTTGATACTGCCTGCTGTGTCGGCAAATATAGTGCCTTCTGAATTCAATACATATTGTTTCCATTGCGCACCAACGATCACTTCCAGTTTATCAGAGAATTTAAGGGCATCAGAAAGATTCAGCTGTCCATCACCGGCCCAGAGATCCGTTTTGTCGAGGAACAGAGCACCACCCTGAGAGATAGGAACAGAACGGGCTTCCTCCAATGCTGCATTATAAGCGTCTGTACCGGGAAGCAAACGGCCCTGATCAGCCAGTGCGCGCGCATTGGCATGGATGGTGGCATCAGCAATATTGCCTGTGCCCTGGCGGCGCATTTCTGAGAAAGTGCCAATATACTGACCAAACCAGTTTTGGTTGGATTTCCATTTGCTGTTGATGTATACACCCGCTGCAGTAGCATTATAAGAACCACCGGCATTTTCCTGGGTGGTGTAGCCGCGCAGGTACCATGATTTCGCTCTTACTTCCAACCTGTGCTGCGCTATTTTAAAATTGCGCAGGGAGTAACGGTCAGCGCCGGTATATACTGTAGTACCGGTACCGAAATTTGTATTCAGTGAAGCTTCGATATCCTGAGTGATCTTGTAATGGATGCCTGCACTGAAACGTGCATTGATCGTATTGTAATCCACCAGGTCTTTTTCATTATAGCCGGTGCGGGATACATTAGATCCATTTCCGAAATATCCTTTGGTAGCACCGATATAGAACGGTAAGAATTGTTGCACTGCTGGTTGCTGATCGGTAGGGAACTGGGAAATAAACGCGCCCACCTGTGCATTGGTAGGATAAGTACCCAGCGGAGTGAAATATGCATTAGCTGCATTCACAAGAGAAGAAGGCGCCTGCGCTATTACCAGTTGTGAAAACTGGAACATATTGGCACTGGCTTCATCCCCATACACGTTTACTCCATTGAAGTTAGGATCATTGCCACGGTTGCCGCCCACTACTTTGCTCAACACACCCAACTGTTGCTTATTGCGGTCATCATTTGCAGCCCAGTCATCAGCCGTAACAAAAGCAGCAGTAAGCTTGAACGCCCATTTGTCTTTGATTGCTTTTGCCCAACGGAAAGACCAGTCGTAATAAGGTGAAGGACCACCGGGCTGGTCATCTGAGATATGCATAATACCCTGTTTGATATTAAAGCTGAAGCCCTGGTATTTGAAAGGATTTTTACTGTTGATCAGCAAAGTGCCATTCATACCGCCGGAACCATAAAGAGCCGAAGAAGCACCGGCCAGTAATTCCACGTTGTCTACATCCAGTTCATTGGGGCCAACAATACTGCCCACAGAAAAGTTAAGGCCCGGGGCCTGGTTATCCATTCCATCCACCAGTTGGTTGAGACGGATATTACCGCTGCCAAGAAAGCCACGGGTAGTGGGTGTTTTAAAAGTGAGACTGGCTGTATGCATATCAACGCCTTTCAGATTGGTGATGGCGTCGTAAAAATTAGGAGCTGCAACGTTGCGGATTGTATTGGTGCTCATTCTTTCGATAGTGACCGGCGATTCCAAAATTCGGGTGGGAGTCCGGTTGGCCGCCACTACTACTTCCTGACCGAGGGAGATATTAGGTTTGAAATCCACCTGCACTTTTGCAGAAGCATCTGATACGGCCACTTCATAAGTATCATACCCAACGGAAGTGAATACAAGTGTAACTGGTAACTTGGGTACGCTCAGGCTGAAATCACCATTGGAGTTAGTGTAAGTGCCCTGACTACTTCCTTTAACCACCACAGAAACAGCAGGCACTGCTTCCTGGGATGTGCTACTGCGAACATTACCTGAGATTGTGACATTTTGCGCAAGAACCGTGGCCGAAAAAAGAGATAGGATAAATGAGGCCACAAAAAAGCGATAGCCTTTTCTCATAATTGGCAATTTAAGTTTTGGAATTTGTATATGGAAAAATAAGCATTGTAACCCTTATCTAAAAATTTAATTTTTAAGGAGAAAGAATAAATTGTTGAAATCTTCGGCTCTCTGATATTGGGTAGATTTTGCAGTGGTGTTACTTTCGATTATGAATATTTTTTCCTTTCCCGGACAGTCCGCTTTTTACAGCGGCAAAGTACGTGATGTGTATACGATCGGCGACCGGCTGGTGATGATCGCATCCGACCGCATTTCTGCATTTGATGTTATACTTCCCAGGCCTATCCCCTACAAAGGACAGGTGCTTAACCAGATTGCTTCTTACATGTTGAAAGCAACCACTGATATTTGTCCTAACTGGCTGGAAGCAGTGCCGGCGCCCAATGCATCCATTGGTAAAAAATGTGTGCCTTTTAAAATTGAAATGGTAGTGAGAGGTAATTTAACAGGTCATGCCTGGCGCACTTACTCTTCCGGCAAGCGAATATTATGCGGTGCTTCCATGCCGGAAGGAATGAAAGAAAATGATTTCTTCCCCTCTCCCATTATCACACCTTCCACTAAGGCTGAACAGGGACATGATGAAGATATTTCTCCCGACCAGATCATTGCCAACGGTCTTGCCACTGCAAAAGAATGGTCTATACTAAGTGAATATGCATTGCAGTTGTTTGAACGCGGAAAAGAAATTGCAGCCAAACAGGGACTTATTCTTGTAGACACCAAATATGAATT
>CBHEUU010000560.1:0-3699 GCA_965990355.1 uncultured Chitinophagaceae bacterium | reverse complement strand
GTGAAGCTGCTGTTGAAAATATTATTGCTGAAAGAAAAAGCGGCTATTCCGACATCTTTGACTTTATCAAACGCATCAATCAAAGAGCCGTCAATAAAAAAACACTGGAAAGCCTTGCTTATGCAGGCGGGTTTGATTGTTTTCCGGCACATCACCGTAAGCAATACTTTCATATACCCGAAGGTGAAACTGCCACGGGAATGGAACGCATTATTAAGTACGGGCAGATCATCGCCAATCAAAATGTGAATTCAGGGCATACCCTGTTTGGCGATCTGCCGATAACCATGGAAATACCTCCGCCCCGTTTGCCTGATTGCGAGCCATGGTCGCTCACCGAACAACTGGATAAAGAAAAAGAAGTGACCGGCATGTTCCTGAGCGGGCATCCGCTCGACCATTACCGTTTTGAAATGAAACACTACGGTATGACACCGATCGGCGATTTCAATGAGTTCAAAGACTCAATTAAAATGCAGGCCAATCCGGGCAGAACATTCCGCATAATAGGCCTGGTAGCTGATGCACAGCACAGGATCGCCAAGAGCGGTAATAAGTTTGGAAGTTTTATTGTAGAGGATTATACCGGCAAGATGGAATTCCCCCTGTTCAGCGAAGATTATCTGCGGATCTCACCCTTCCTGCAGCAGGGCACTACTGTGTTCATGACCGGGTATCTGAAACAGCGGTACAATAAAGATGAGTATGAGTTTAAGATCCAGCAGGTGACGCTGGCAGAAACGATCAAGAAAACCCTGACCAAACAGATCAATATCGAAGTGCATCCGCAGGATTTGAACAAAGACATGATCGATTTTGTTGAAGGTAATCTGCGGAACTTCCGCGGGGGGAATACCTCCCTTCGGTTTGTGCTGACAGAACCAAAGAGCAATATGCGGATCAGCCTGGTAACCGGCACTACGGGATTTGAGATGAATGATGATTTCATCCATTTCCTGGAAAACAAACCGGAGCTGGGAATACAGGTAATGGCTAGTTAAACATTGACACTGAAGAAACTATGAATAAGGGGCAATCGTTAAAATATTTAACAAACTGGAAGCCAGCTGTTTACGCTAGCAAAATGGCAGAAATAACGGTAGAATAATGACAATTTTTGCACAACTTTCTGCCAGTTATTCCTGTTATGTTTATCGGGCTTAAATTTGCATCCCTTATCGAAATCGCAATTAAAATTAAAATCATATACAATGGCAAAAGAATTCAATGATTCCAATTTTCAGGCTGATGTCCTGGCTTCTGATAAACTGACCGTAGTGGATTTCTGGGCTGAATGGTGTGGACCTTGCCGTGCAATCGGACCTGTGATCGAAGAGCTGTCCAAAGAGTATGAAGGAAAAGTGAACGTAGGAAAAGTAAACGTGGACAATAACCCGCAGGTTTCTATGAACTATGGCATTACGTCTATCCCTGCTATCCTTTTCATTAAAGGAGGTCAGGTAGTTGATAAGCTGGTAGGTGCACAACCTAAAGGCAACTTCGTAAAGAAAATTGAAGCGCATATTTAATGCTCTCGGTTAAGAGATTAAAAAAGGCTGTCTAAAAATTAGACAGCCTTTTTATTTAGTGCGTAAAATGTACTTCTCCGGGTTTGTGTTTATACCGGAACAGCAAAGGGAATAAGATTGCCAGCACCAGTGCATAGCCGGCAAAAATAAACCAGACGGTTTGCCAGTCGGTGACATTATTGGTTGTATACCGTTGAACCACCCAACCACTTCCATAGCTTCCGATAATAGCCCCTATTCCATTGGTCATAAGCATAAACAAACCCTGTGCACTTGCCCTTATCACTTTTGGTGCTTCATTCTCCACAAAAAGGGACCCTGAAATATTGAAGAAGTCGAATGCCATTCCGTAAACGATCATTGAGAGAACAAGCAACCATAATCCGCTGCCCGGATCTCCAATACCAAATAATGCAAAGCGGAAAACCCATGCAATAATACTCATCAGCATTACTTTCTTTATTCCAAACCTGCCAAGGAAAAAAGGGATCGTCAGAATAAACAATGTTTCTGATATCTGGGAAATAGAGATCAGGATATTGGGTTGTTTTACGCCGAAAGTATCTTTATACACTTCCGTATATTTAAAATGGTCGAGGAATGGAACTCCCCATTGATTGGTTATTTGCAGCGCAGCTCCGAGAAACATGGCAAAAATGAAAAACACCAGCATCTTGTGCTGCTTGAATAATACGAATGCATCCAGTCCAAGAGAAGCAGCCCATGTTTTCTTGGTTTTATCACCAGAGGGAGGGCACGGTGGTACCGTAAATGCATAAAACCCCATGACAAGAGAAGCTACTGCAGCTACCAATAATTGTGTTGAACTAAGCGTCCAATGCATCAGATCAACAAACCACATGGCGACAATGAAGCCCACAGTGCCCCACACACGTATCGGAGGAAACACTTTTTGCGTATCGAAATTCTTTTTATGCAATACAATATAGGAAACGGTGTTGTTAAGCGCTATGGTGGGCATATATGCCATACATACCAACAGCATTCCCCAGAACATCATCTTTGGATCCGTTATAGTAGATGTCCAGTATAAAGCAAACGCCCCGGCAATATGGCTTAACCCTAATACCCTCTCTGCATTGAGCCATCTGTCGGCAATGATCCCCAAAAGCGTAGGCATAAAAATGGATGCAAAACCCATTGTCATAAAGACAAGCCCGATCTCTTCACCTTTAAAATGAAGCGTACTATACATATATCCACCTAAAGAGGTCAGATAAGAGCCCCAGACAAAAAATTGCAGGAAATTCAGAATAGTAAGCCGGAATTTAATACTCATTAAGCAGTTATTTAATGGACAATAACGAACGACAGGGGAAGATAATCAATTTCCTATTTCAACATATCTTTGCCTTTTAAACAGCGCCCTATGCAGGAGATTACACTGACAGAAGAAATACAGACCCAGGCCGGCCTTGATCAGGCTCTTAAAGTCATCGCCGCCAAAGTGCAGAGAAAAGAAAGGATAACCGACGAAGACGCCCTGCTCCTCTTTGAAAAAGGCAGCCTCGCTTTCCTGGGCTCTCTTGCCAATACAGTGCGTGAACGCCTTCATGGGGATACTACCTATTTCAACCGCAATTTCCATATTGAGCCGACAAATGTATGCGTGTTCTCCTGCCATTTCTGTTCGTACAGCCGGGTATATGCCCATCGCGATGAAGGCTGGGAACTGAGCCTGCAGCAGATGATGGACATTGTAAAAAGCTACGATGGTAAACCCGTTACAGAAGTGCATATCGTGGGAGGCGTTCATCCGAAAATGAACCTGGAATTCTTTGCAGAACTGATGCGTACCATAAAAGCACACAGGCCCGAACTTCATATCAAGGGATTTACTGCGGTAGAGCTCGATTATATGTTCCGCAAAGCCAAAAAGACCGTGGAAGAAGGCATGCGCTACCTGCATGAAGCAGGGCTTGATTCCCTGCCCGGCGGCGGCGCTGAAATTTTCCATCCCGAGATCCGTGAACAGATCTGTGCAGATAAAATAGATGGCACCGGCTGGCTGGAGATCCATGAAACGGCGCATAAGCTCGGCATGCATTCCAATGCCACCATGCTGTATGGCCATATTGAAAATTACCATCACCGGATAGATCATATGAGCCGCCTCCGCCAATTGCAGGATAAAACAGGCGGGTTCAAC
>CBHEUU010000559.1:0-3705 GCA_965990355.1 uncultured Chitinophagaceae bacterium | reverse complement strand
GCTGTTGAAATTAGCGTCCATGCTTGCACCATAAGAACCATAACCATACAATAACAATGGCGCACTGCCATCCTTCTTCGTATCTTTTTTATACACCAGGGAGATAGGTACTTTGGTGCCATCTTTAGCTGTTGCATAAATTCTTTCAGATACATAATCGGCTTTGTTGAACCCACCCAATACCGGCGTTTCTTTCATCAGCTTTTTTTACTTGGTCTGCATATTATAATCGTAAACAGAACTGGGAGTAGTAAGTGATGTATAATTATACCTCAGCGTAGGGGTATTGAATTCAGGATTGGCCGATACGTTAGCAGAATAAGTAGGCTCTCCAAAATCCACATAATGTTCTGTACCTGATGCAAGCTCTCTGATACGCAATTTCAACAGTCCTTCTTTTCTTTCTGTTATCACCCAGTAATCTTTGAACACAGAAACTCCTTCGAGCAATACATCCGGCCTATGAGCGATCACATCTTTCCAGTTTTCCCTGGCAGTTTTATCTACTGGTGTTTCCATCAGTTTAAAGTTCTTGGCATCAAGATTGGTCACCACCAGGAATCTATCGCCTGAATGGTCAATTTCATACAGCACATCCTTCATTCTTGGCTGGAACACTTTAAAGCTGCCGCCTGGCGTATCCGCATCAAGAATGCGCAGTTCGGAAGAAAGCGTAGCCTGGGAGTAGATGACAATATATTTTCTTGACTTGGTTTTATACACGCCAATGTAATTGGATTGGTCCTTTTCTTCATACACCGGCACATCTGCTGAAGCGTCTGTACCAATGATATGCTTTTTGATCTTTTCAGATAATAAAGTCACCGGGTTGTTGGATGTATAAAAGAGCGTCTTATTATCATTACCCCAAACAATATTACTGCCTGTGCCTTTTATTTCGTCTTTCAATATCTCACCTGTCTCCAGGTTTTTGATATAGATGGTGTATTGACGGCGGGAAACTTTATCAATACCAAAGGCCATCATTTTAGTATCAGGACTGATGCTGAAACCGGTGGCAGAAAAATACCCGGCTCCTTCAGCCATGGCATCTGCATCCAGCAATATCTCTTCCGGTGCATCGAGACTGCCTTTCTTACGGCAGTATTTATAGTATTGTTTGCCCTCGTCTGTTCTGCGGTAGTAATAATAACCATTGTCAAACACCGGAACGCTTTCATCTTTTTCTTTGATCCTCGATTTGATCTCGGTAAAAAGATCAGCCTGCAATTGTTTGGTGCCCGACATCATTGTGTCCATGTAAGTATTCTCGGCTGTGAGGTATTGAACCACGCGGGTGCTGTCGGGGCCTTTTTTGAAATAGTCATTCATCCAGTAATAATCATCCGTGCGTGTATCACCATGCGCGGTAAACTGAACTGGTTTTTTGTCTGCAACCGGAGGCTTGATGCCTTCCGGCCATTTATAAGGTTGCTTTGCCACTGTTGTATCTGAATTCTTGCACGAAAAGAAAATAAAGGCCGATAAGTCCAGCAGAAGTTTTGGTTTTCTCATAAAAAGAATTTAATATGGGAATATACAAAGACCCTCCGAAACGAAAAAAAGCTCTTTAGGAGCTTTTTACTTTTTAACACTATTAATACACGAATGGTATGTTAGTGAGTTTTATCTGCTGAAAGCCCTGCTTTCAGGTATTCACTGTTCAAACGTGAAATATTGGTAATGGAAATTTCTTTGGGACAAACTGCCTCACAGGCTTCAGTGAATGTGCAGGATCCAAAGCCTTCTTTATCTGCCTGGGCCACCATATCCAGTACCCTGTTCTTCCGTTCCGGAGCACCCTGTGGAAGTAAAGCCAGGTGGGATACTTTAGCAGAAACAAATAGCATGGCAGAAGAATTCTTACAGGCTGCTACGCAAGCGCCACAACCAATACAGGCCGCTGCTGCAAACGCTTTATCAGCATTTTCTTTTTCGATAGGAATAGCATTGCCATCTACAGACACGCCGGTGTTTACAGAAACATAACCACCTGCCTGAATGATGCGGTCAAAAGCTGTACGGTCCACTACCAGGTCTTTTACCACCGGGAAAGCATTAGCTCTCCAGGGTTCTACCACGATGGTATCGCCATCTTTGAATGCACGCATGTGCAACTGACAGGTAGTAGTGCCATGCCAGGGGCCATGAGGACGGCCATTGATATACATCGAGCACATACCACAGATACCTTCCCGGCAGTCATGGTCAAATGCGATCGGTTCCTTTCCATCGTGAATGAGTTGTTCATTCAGCACATCAAACATCTCAAGGAATGACATTTCAGAAGAAATATCCTTTACCTGGTAAGTCTCAAAATTTCCCTCTGAAACTGCATTTTTTTGTTTCCAGACCTTAAGCGTAAGATTCATTGAATAGTGCTCCATATTGTGACACCTTTTGTTCTTGATAAAATGCTTTTTCTGCTCTTATTTATAGTTCCGCTGGCTTGGTTTGATCACCTCATACTTCAACTCCTCTTTATGCAATTGCCAGTCGCTTTCTCCTTTGAATTCCCAGGCAGCTACATACATATACCTATCATCATGACGCAAAGCTTCCCCATCTTCTGTCTGGCTTTCTTCACGGAAATGACCGCCGCAGCTTTCATTCCTTTCCAGTGCGTCCTTACACATCAATTCTCCCAGTTCGATGAAATCCGCTACCCTGCCGGCTTTATCCAACTCGGTATTCATTTCATCAATGCCACCGGGAATGCGGACATCACTCCAGAATTCTTTTTTCAATTGCTGTATTTCGCTGATCGCTTCTGTCAGTCCTTTTGCATTACGGGCCATTCCGCATTTTTCCCACATGATCTTGCCGAGGCGTTTGTGGAAGCTTTCTACGGATTGTGATCCTTTAATGCTCATCAGGTTCTTTATTCTTTCTTTCACCCCGGCTTCCGCTTTTTCAAAAGCTTCGTGTGTGGTAGGAATAGGTTTTGTTGCGATCTCGTCTGCCAGATAGTTACCGATCGTGTAGGGGATAACAAAATATCCATCGGCCAGGCCCTGCATCAATGCAGAAGCGCCGAGACGGTTCGCTCCGTGATCGCTGAAGTTGGCTTCACCCAATGCATAGAGACCCGGAATATTCGTCATCAATTCATAATCCACCCAAAGTCCGCCCATGGTATAGTGTACCGCAGGATAAATACGCATCGGCACTTCATAAGGGTTTTCACCAGTGATCTTTTCATACATGTCAAACAGGTTGCCGTATTCTTCTTTCACTACTTCTTTTCCCAGGCGCACCAATGTTGCTTCATCCGGATTTTCAATACCCTGTTTGCTGGCTTCTGCCCTTCCGTATTTATTGATGAGATTGGACCTGAAATCGAGATAAACTGCCTGTTTGGTTGTACCTACTCCAAAACCTGCATCGCATCTTTCTTTGGCAGCCCTTGATGCCACGTCGCGGGGAACAAGGTTGCCGAAAGCAGGATACCTTCTTTCGAGATAATAGTCCCTTTCCTCTTCCGGGATATCGTTGGCCTTGCGTGTATCGTTTTGTTTTTTGGGTACCCAGATGCGTCCATCATTCCGCAATGATTCAGACATCAGTGTGAGCTTGCTCTGGTGATCGCCGGTTACAGGAATGCAGGTTGGGTGAATTTGTGTAAAGCAGGGATTACCGAAATAAGCTCCTCTTTTATGTGCTTTCCATGCGGCTGTAACATTACTGCCCATGGCATTGGTAGAA
>CBHEUU010000558.1:0-3705 GCA_965990355.1 uncultured Chitinophagaceae bacterium | reverse complement strand
ATTATAATTGCGCTAACCGTGTGAAGCTGATGTTGCAGCGTTATAAAGAACTGCAGGACATCATTGCGATCCTCGGTCTCGACGAATTGAGCGATGAAGATAAAATGACCGTTGCCCGTGCACGTAAAGTGCAGCGTTTCCTGTCACAGCCTTTCCACGTGGCAGAAGCCTTTACCGGCCTGAAAGGTGTGTTGGTGCCGATCGAAGAAACGATCCGCGGTTTCAATATGATCATGGACGGTGAAGTGGACGAATATCCTGAAGCAGCTTTCAACCTTGTAGGTTCAATTGATGATGCGATTGAGAAAGGAAAGAAACTGCTGGCTCAGGCTCAGGGATAATTTTTTAACGGCTAAACGCGCACAATGAATTTAGAGATATTAACTCCTGAAAAGAAACTTTACAGTGGCGAAGTATTCGGAGTGCAGATGCCTGGCATCAGCGGTTCTTTTGAAGTGCTCGACAAGCACGCTCCGCTGGTAAGTGCATTGAAAGCAGGCCGTGTAAAGGTCTTAAAGGATAAACAAAATCATTTTGCTTTCTTCGATATACAGGGTGGATTCGTTGAAGTCCTCCATGATAAGGTTACCGTACTGGTAGAAGGAGCAACACCGGTGGACGCTGCATGATCACAGCAGCCCCTTCATTCTAACGATTAGTTTGGTGAGTGGGAAAACGTGAGGGGTAAATAGACTGGGGAAAAACCAGCCTATCCGGATTGTGAAAACTGTTATCCAGCCCTCCTGGCTTTAGTCGGGAGGGTTCTTTTTTGGATAACTATGTCGTTAAAAATTGAGCATTGAAAATTGATTATTGAATATTCTTGTATGGTCTGGCGTAAAATGCCAATATTCAATAATCAATTTTCAATGCTCAACAAGTTGTTCATTAGCTTGCTTTACGCCGTTTCATCTCCTGCTCCGCATAACCAAACACTTTCTTCATTACATCAGTTTTGCGGAATTCATATTTGCTGCGGATATTCTCTTCTTCACTGGCAACGGAAGAGAACATGGCATCAATAGCACGGGCTGCAATAAAATCGGTGAGATTGGTTTGAAGTTTATTGCTTACAAGAGGGATCTTATTGTATACAGTAGCAAGATTACTCCAGGCTTTGTTTGCTCCGTTGAGATTGGCAGTGCTGTCAACAATAGGTCTGAACGCAGTCATCAGTTGTGGCGACATCGCATTCTTGAAATAATCCGTTGCGGCATGCGTATTATCAGTAAGCAATATGCTGGCGGCATCACTCAATGACATTTGTTTTACAGAGTTTAGAAAGATGGGTTTTGCAGCTACAACTGCAGAGGTCATGGCATTGGTGAATTTGCTGGTCACTTCGTTTACCAGGCTGCCCATGCCCAGGTCTTTTAATGTCTTTTCAATTTTGGCTGCATCGCCGGGAAGTGCAAAACGCAGTAAGGGATTACCGCTATTGGGATTGGCAAAAGCATCAAAACCGCTGAACAATCCTTGCGTCAGGGCATCTTTGAGACCGGTGGCCATTTCCGCCTGTGAAGGGATCAGTGCAGAACCGATTTGTTTTAAAGTGTCGCAGGAAGAAAGAAAAAGAGTGGTGCCGAGGCAAAGACTGAGTAGAAGCCGTTTCATAGTGTTAGTATTTTGATTGAAGTAAAAACAAATTTTGCAGAATTGCAACTATCTCCCTAAGCTTCTTTGTGTTCTTTGTTGTCTTCGTTGCCGTAATTATATCTCACAAAGACAACAAAGAACACAAAGAAGTATTTTAATTGGGCATAAAATAGTGGGAAACTAATTCAGTTGCGGATCAATCGGGAAGTGTATCATCATTTCATAATCTCCACCAAGATGTTTAAGCGCATCTTTCCATATATCTTCGATCTTATCAGGGAAAACAAGTTTGCGGGTGGCATTCACGGTAAGCCAGGATTTTTCTTTAAGCTCTTCCTGCAACTGGCTTTCTCCCCAGCCGGAATAGCCAATGAAAAAACGGATCTTCTGGTTTTTAGCTTTGCCAGAGCGGACAAATTCCATTGCTTTTTCAAAATCTCCGCCCCAATAAAGCCCTTTCATTACTTCCACGCCACCAGGGATCTCATCGGGGTATTGATGTAAAAAATGAATAGTGTCCATTTGCACTGGCCCGCCGTAGTATACCGGCAGGGAATGCCCTTCCATATCAGGGATCAGTTCTTCCAGTGTACTGCCATATGGCCGGTTAATCACAAAACCAAAAGTCCCTTCCTCATTATGCTCACACAAAAACACAACGGTACGGAGAAAATTGGGGTCCTTTAAAAAAGGGTCCGCTATCAATAATATGCCGGGGCCGGGTTCAATCATACTTCAATTTAGGGATATAAAATCTTTTTTTAAAATCCTTGCTTCGGCTACGCCTCGCAATGACATTTTGCTTGCTTCGCTCCGCTCGCAATGACGTCTCTTTGCTCGGATAACGCCTCTGAGTATGAAAAGGTTGGTTGTCTATAGCCGGACCGATTTGACAGGATGGCTAATTTCAAAGCAAAAGCCAAGTTAAAATCTGTTGTACAGGGACAGACGGTTTAGCCAGGCGCCGCATGTATAGTATTTTTGCAGGATTGTATAAGTAAAACCTTTTATCTTTCCGTTAAATAAGTAGTTGTTTTGAGAAAAATATTTACCGTTATTATTATACTTGTCAGCATCTCGCTGATCGGGATCATTATTATACAGTTGTCCTGGCTGAAGAATATAATACTGCTCAAACAGGAACAGGTAAAAGAAAAGATAGAAAAGGCCGTAGTGAGTATTGTAGGTGAGGAGTTGAACCAGTATAAAGGCAGTTACTGGAATAACCGGATATCTTCTCCGTCAAACAATCTTTTCCCGGAAGATTTTTCCATGGAAATGCTCCGCCCTATAACAATTGGCAAACGGTTTACCGCTGCTGAATTGGAAGGTAAAATATCTGCGGCATTTCATGCAGTGCAGCTGGACGGTGTAAAGTTTGAATTCCTGCTTCATGTTGGAGCTGTGCGCACTGGCCCTATGATGGGAACTGTGGAGCGCGTATCCAAAAATTTCTTTGCAGAATATGTAGACACGATCAACAACTGGTCAAGAGGAGTGGCGCTGTTGGCGCCCAGTGGCTCCGCTGCAGAAAACCTGGCTACAGATGAAACACTGACTGTAGTAGTGATCAACTGGAAAAATTTTGCATTGAAAGAATCACGTATGCCTATTGCAATGGCGATTGTTTTTACCATCATTATTATAGCCGCATTTTACCTTACCGTTCATACCATGCTCCGTCAGAAAAAACTGGGTGAGATCAAAAACGATTTCATCAATAATATGACGCATGAATTTAAAACGCCGATTGCCACCATATCGCTGGCTGTGGATGCTATGAAGAATGAGAAAGTGTTGCAGAACCGGGAAAAGATCGGCTATTTTAGTTCCATCATCAAAGAAGAGAACCAGCGGATGAACCGACAGGTGGAAACTATTCTTAAAGCATCGCAGTTGGAAAAGCAGGAAGTGAACCTGAACCTCGAGCCGATGAATGTACATGATGTGATCAAGGATGTGGTGGACAATTTTGCTTTGCAATTGCAGGAAAAACAAGGCAAAGCGGAGATTTTATTGAATGCAGAAAATGACCGGATCAATGCAGATGAAGTGCATTTTTCCAATCTCATCAATAACCTGTTGGACAATGCGGTTAAATATGCAAAG
>CBHEUU010000557.1:0-3713 GCA_965990355.1 uncultured Chitinophagaceae bacterium | reverse complement strand
CTCGGCGCTCTCGTTGCGCCCGTTCCGGCGGGCCGCCACCTCGTCGAAGCGGCGGGAGTGGTCCAGGTATCTGCTCAGGATGTTCTTGCGCTCTGCGGCGTCCACGCAGCAGGGATCGGCAGGCCCCCCTGTGGACAACACCCCAAAAAGAGGGAGCAAGCCGGCTCGTGCGGATTCACGCGACGCGGCGCATGCGGCGGCGCACCAGCCGAGGCGGAAGCGCCACCGCGACCGCGGCGACCGCCAGCAGACCGAACGCGGCGATCTGCGGAACGAAGATCACAATGCCACCGAGGCCAGCAATGATTCCATTAGTAAGACGATCGGTCCAGTTGTTTTGCGGCAATATAGAAGAGAGCCAACTGCTGAAAGAAGCGGTGCCCGCATCAATCCAGTCCATCGGGTAGCTGGCCAGCCAGAATACACTTTGGAATAATAAGAACAGTACCGCCAGCAGGATCAAATATCCCCAGCGGCGATGCAGCAACACATTATCCAGTTTTTCCGTGAACAGCGATTTCTGCAAAGGGTCTGGCTCAGATACCGATACCTGCATGATATGTTTGATCCGGGTATAACGCTGCAATATTTCTTCCGCCTGGGTTTTGGTAGGGTTGAAATGATTGCGTTGTTCAATATTTTCAATCAGGCTTTGTATGCCATTGTCAAGATCAAATGATTCATGATTGATCAGGTAATGGATGGCTGAATAGTCGCTGATATCGGAACGGATCTGTTTTACTTCTTCGATAGAAGCAGGTGCCAGGGCTTTGTTGTCAATGAAATCTTTTACGGGAGGTTTATACAGCCCCTGCGCTGTTTGCTCCATGGCTTTTTTTAATTGGGGAATACCTTTTTGCTTACGAGGGTTGATGGCCACTACCGGTACACCCAGTTCCCGCTCCAGTTCCGCAAGATCTATTTTGATCCCCTTTTTACTGGCCAGGTCCATCATGGTAAGAGCGATCACCACGGGAATTTTCAGGTCGATCAGCTGGGTACAAAAAAGCAGGTTCCGCTTCAGGTTGCTGGCATCAGCTACGGCAACTACTACATCGGGTTTTACCTTGGCATCCTGACCAAGCAACACGCGGTAGCTTACCCATTCGTCCAGTCGGCGGGGGTAAAGGCTGTAAGTGCCGGGCAGGTCAATAATTTCGGCCTCGCCGGAAGGCAGATTGGTGGTGCCGGTTTTTTTGTCGACAGTCACCCCGGGAAAATTGCCCACTTTCTGGTTTAAACCGGTCAGGCAATTAAAAAGGGAACTTTTTCCGCTGTTGGGATTACCCACCAATGCAATATGTAAACGTTTGCTCAAGGGTTGCAAAAATAGAGCACAACGTTTAATACGATTTACGAATTACGGTTTTATGACAGACCGGGTTGTTAAAACTTGGCAGATAACCGGGTTTGAGCATAATTAAAATCAAGCTGGTTCAGCAAAAAAGATCGGAGCTTAATACCTTTGCCCAAACAATTATTATAATATGGTGCCCTTGCGTGTAAAGCTAGCTTTGTCTTTTGCTCTTTTTACCTCTATTGCAACAGCTCAGAAATTAAAGAAAGCAGATAAAGCCACAATTGCCAATCTTCAAGCACATATTAGTTACCTGGCAGATGATAAGCTGGAAGGAAGAAGGGCCGGCAGCGCCGGAGAAAAGCTGGCGATGGAATATATCGCTGATCAGTTTAAAACCCTGGGCCTGCAGCCAAAGGGAACGGATGGTTTTTACCAGCCATTTGAGATACAAGAAGGGAAAGAGATAAAAGAGGGTACGCTTTTCAGCATAAATGATGTAAAACTGGAAAAAGGGAAAGATTTTTTTCCTTTCCCGTTCAGTGCGCTCAAAAGTGTGGAAGCTGCTCCGGCAGTGGCATTGCAGGAAGCTGATATGCCCTGGTTTGTTGATTTGAAAGAAATATTAGCCGAAAACCAGCAGAACCCTCATTTTGATCTTATTGAATATATCCGGAACAATTCCAAAAAAGCATATGATAAAGGTGCTACAGCCATTATTATTTATAATAGTTCTGCTACAGATGATAAACTGGCATTTAATGGAAAAGATAAATCAGCGCTTACACCGATCCCGGTTATTTATGTAAAGAAAGATGCAGCCAAAAAATATTTCAGCGACGCTACAGCCACGCTTAACCTGAAATTGAAAGTGGACATCGGTGAAAAAAGCAGGACAGGGCATAATGTAGTGGCTTACCTGGATAACGGAGCTGCATCAACCGTTGTGCTGGGCGCACACTTTGACCATTTAGGTTATGGTGAAGATGGTAACTCAATGCTGCGCACAGGGGAAAAACTGATTCATAACGGGGCTGATGATAATGCAAGTGGCACAGCTGCATTGCTTGAACTGGCAAAGAGATTAAAAGGCAGCAAAGACAAAAACAGCAATTATCTTTTCCTGGCATTCTCCGGAGAAGAACTTGGATTGTTTGGTTCAAAGTATTTCACAGAGCATCCAACAGTAGATCTGGCAACGGTGAATTATATGATCAATATGGATATGGTTGGGCGGTTGAATGATAGCACACATATATTGACAATAGGAGGTTATGGCACTTCTCCTCAATGGGCGACAGTGATCAATACACAGGATAAGAAATTACCATTTGGGATAAAGGTTGATTCGAGTGGATCAGGCCCAAGTGATCATACATCTTTTTACAGGAAGGATATACCTGTACTCTTTTTCTTTACAGGTCAGCATAAGGATTATCATCGCCCAAGCGATGATGCAGACCGGATCAATTATAATGGTGAGCTGCAGGTTATAAATTATATTGAGTCTGTTATTGATAAACTGAATAAACAGCATCAAAAGCTGGCTTTCCTGAAAACAAGAGAGACACAGGTTTCGACATCTTCTTTTAAAGTAACAATGGGTATTATGCCGGATTATACTTATCCGGGTGAAGGTGTGAGAGCTGATGGGGTAACAGAAGGCAGGCCTGCGTCAAAAGCGGGATTGAAAACAGGAGATGTGATTATTCAATTAGGGCCACACAAAGTGAATTCTGTAGAGAGTTATATGCAGGCGCTGAACCAATTTAACAAAGGAGATAAAACGAAAGTTAAATTCAAGCGTGGCAACCAGACAGTGGAAGCGGAGGTACAGTTTTAATTCAGTAATTTTAATAAAACAGTAACCTTGTCTGAACGTAGCCTCAAATTATCCATCAACAATCATGATCTGGCCGAAGCATTCTTCGAAGACACCCGTCTTCTTGGTATTATGGCACCGGTAAAGGATTACCAGTTTTGCTGGCAATTGAACACAGTGCTTGGAATGGATTTTCGCATCAACAACGAGATAGAGATAAGGCTGAATAAAAAGAAACGGGATTATTTTTTTTCTGTTTTTGAATACCGGGAACCGACGGGTTCACTTGCTCATTATGTATACAATAACCAGTTTGACGGCGAGTATCTTTTACCGGAATTCAAGCATCTTGACTTTCTGTGGCTGATGAAAGATGATTGGGTGAATGATAGTGACCTGCAGCAGATCATTCAGCCGGTGCGCAGCATTGCAGGAGTACAGCTGGTGGCCGAATTAACCAATGAACGGATCAGGAATAAAGAACATTTGGTTTTCTGATCAAAGCTAGCCCAATAATTGCGGTCTTTATTACCAAATAGAATACTATGTGGAAAGAAGAAAACAACAAGCTCTACCGCAAATTTCAGTTCAAAG
>CBHEUU010000556.1:0-3732 GCA_965990355.1 uncultured Chitinophagaceae bacterium | reverse complement strand
ATGATGCATGAAAGTACATGACAAAAATTCCCGACCATTTTCTGAACCCCTGGGCGTAATTAAGCTCGGCACTGATCTTCGACCATGCCGAGAATTTGACCGCAGGTCCTAGTCCTGTGAAGACCTGCGATCAATGTGGCATGGACAAAAGCCAGGAAAAGAACAATGGCTGCTGCAAGGATGAGCATAAACAGATCAAACTGGAAAATGATCATAAAGGAGCTGCCGCCTTCCAGTTATTTGAGCTCGACTTTATTGCGCTTCCTCCCCAGGTGTTTGAACTGCCTCTGATCAGTTTCCCAACCGTTACCGAACAAAATCCCCTGAGCCATGCTCCACCCCGACGTGGTGACATAGCTGTTTACATCCGCAACTGCGTTTTCCGCATTTAAATCTTGCTTTTTCATGTATGCCGGGCAAATGATTGCCGGGCTATTGGCATTTTCTGCCTGTTCCATTTATTGATCTACCAGGTTTCAACATTAATAACTTAATCGAAATTTTTATGAAAAAGATATTCTTTGCAGTAATTGTCGCTTCACTCGTATTCATCGCCTGCAACAACAACAAACAAGCGAAAAGCCATGATATGGCAACAATGGATAAAGACACTACAACACAAAACACTTCTGTAGATGATAAAGACATCAAAACAGTAGCGGTCGTCTATCCGGACATTGATCCTAAAATAGCTTCCTCCGTAAAAGAGATAATTGATCACTATCTCCACATCAAGAATGCTTTGGCAAATGACAATGAACAGGAAGCTGCAAACGGTGGCAATGCCATGTTTGCCGCCATCAATAAGCTGGATAAATCCCTGTTCACTGCCGGTCAGAAAAAGGTTTATGAAGAAAATGAAGAGGATTTAAAAGAACATGCTGAACATATCAGTAAAAGCAAAATAGATCATCAGCGGGAGCATTTCGCTATGATGAGTGAAGACGTGTATGCCCTGGCGAAAGCTTTTGGAGGTGGAAAAACTCTTTACCATGATCATTGCCCAATGTATAATAATAACAAAGGCGCTCTATGGCTCAGCGAAACGGTGGAGATCAAAAACCCATATATGGGCAGTAAAATGCTTAAATGCGGTAAGGTAGAAGAGAAAATTCAATAAGACTATCCGGTTTAATCATGCGTATCATTAAAAAAACAGCATGGGGCTTATTGATCGTTCTTGTTTTGTTGCAATTCATTCCCCGGAGCGTAAATAAAACTGAACAGGTATCCCAGATGGATATAATGAGCAAATACCAGGTTCCCACTGAAGTTCAATCAGTACTAAAAAAAGCTTGTTATGATTGCCACAGCAATAATACACGCTATCCCTGGTATGCTTATGTGCAGCCCTTCCGGTTATTATTGGACCGCCATGTAAGAGATGGTAAGGAAGAATTGAATTTTAGTGAATATGGAGCTTATTCAAAGAAAAGGCAGTTCAATAAACTCAGGTCAATCGGGGAAGCACTGGAAGAGGGCACGATGCCCCTTAAATCCTATTGCCTTATGCATGCCGGCGCAAGACTCACCGATGCAGAAAAAGCCGATGTGTTGAAATGGATAAATGATACACACCATTTGATGAAAGCAAATGAGTAAGCAGTTTATTAAAATCAGTTTATGGTCCACAGAATTATAGAATGGTCGCTACGTAACCGGTTTATCGTATTGGTACTGGCTGCTGGTTTGTTTGTTTGGGGCTTCTTTTCAGTAAAGAAAAACCCGATTGATGCGATTCCTGATTTGTCGGAAAACCAGGTGATCGTATTTACCGAGTGGATGGGAAGAGGGCCTCAATTGATCGAAGACCAGATCACCTATCCATTGGTTACAAACCTGCAGGGATTGCCACGGATAAAATATGTGCGTGGCACATCCATGTTTGGCATGAGTTTCATTTATGTCATTTTCGATGATGCTGTGGACATTTATTGGGCAAGAGAACGGGTGCTGGAAAGGTTAAGTACGGTATCAAGATCTCTGCCAACAGGCGTAAGTCCACAACTGGGACCTGATGGAACCGGTGTAGGACATATTCTTTGGTATACGCTTGATGCACCGGCAATGGATTTAGGTGAGCAGAGAGCGCTGCAGGACTGGTATATCAAATTTGCTTTGCAAAATGTGGAGGGTGTGAGTGAGATAGCCTCATTTGGTGGCTTTCAGAAACAATACCAGGTAACGGTCAACCCTAATAAGCTATTGTATTACCGGCTTTCTGTTTCAGATGTTATCAATGCTGTTCGAAGCAACAACAATGAATCTGGTGGAAGAAAATTTGAATTAAGTGATATAGGGTATATCATCAAAACATCCGGTTATCTGAAGTCAATAGAAGAGATCGAAAATATTCCTGTCAAAACCCAGAACAGTATTCCTATTCGTGTTGCGGATATTGCTACTGTGCAAATGACCGGCGAAACCCGGTTAGGGATTTTTGACCAGGATGGAGAGGGAGAGCGTGTAGGAGGAATTGTGGTGATGCGCTATGGTGAAAATGCAGCGGCAGTTATTGATAAGGTGAAAGCTAAAATGCAGGAAGTAGCCAGGGGATTCCCGGAGAAAGTAAAATTCGATATCGTTTACGACCGTGGTGAATTGATAAAAGAATCGGTCAACTCAATTAAGAATACGCTTATAGAAGAAATGATCGTTGTGTCAATTGTTGTGATCATTTTTCTTTTTCATTGGCGAAGCGCTTTAAGCATCATTATTCAGATCCCGATCACATTAGCTGCCAGTTTTATCCTGCTGAATGCATTTGGCATATCGTCCAATATTATGTCGCTGACAGGCATTGCACTGGCAATCGGTGTTATTGTTGACAACGGGATCATTATGAGTGAAAATGCTTATAAGCATCTGGCAGAACGATATGAAGCATGGCAAAAACAAAACAAACAAGAGGTGTAGTTATGAAGCGGATTAAGAAAATATTTCAAAAGCAGGCTCCCTGGATAACAGAAGAAGAACGGCTGAAAGTTATTGAAGGATCAAGCAAACAGGTTTCCAGAGGGGTGTTTTTTGCCACGGTGATCATTATCACTTCTTTCCTGCCGGTGTTTATGCTTACCGGTCAGGAAGGGAAACTGTTTCATCCACTGGCGTATACTAAGACCTTTATCATGCTGGTAGACGCACTCCTGGTAATCACACTGGCGCCTGTGCTTATTTCTTTTTTTATGAAGGGAAAGTTCAGGCCCGACACTGCTAATCCGGTGAACAGGATACTGGAAAGAATATATACACCGGTAATCAAAGGAGTGCTGAAATGGCGTAAAACAACACTGGTGATAAACATCCTGGCATTAGCCATTACTATCCCCTTGTTGCGAAGCCTGGGTACGGAATTTATGCCCCCGCTTGATGAGCAAAGTGTTTTGTTTATGCCTGTCACCCTTCCGGATGTTTCCAACTCTGAAGCCAAGCGGATATTGCAGGTACAGGACAAGATCATTAAGTCTGTGCCTGAAGTAGATAAAGTTTTGGGCAAAGCCGGCCGGGCCAGCACTGCAACGGATAATTCGCCGATCAGTATGATTGAAACCATCATCATGCTAAAACCAAGATCCGAATGGCGTAAAAACATTACAAAGAAAGACATCATCAATGAACTGGATGCAAAACTCCAGATCCCCGGTGTGGTGAATGGTTGGACTCAGCCCATCATTAACCGCATCAACATGTTGTCAACCGGCATCCGCACCGATGTAGGTGTAAAGGTATATG
>CBHEUU010000555.1:0-3745 GCA_965990355.1 uncultured Chitinophagaceae bacterium | reverse complement strand
TAAAGGTTCAGCTTTATTTAAGTTTGCGACGCTTGCTGTATCTATTTTTATATGTGGCTGGCTGTCGGGAAAAACCATTGTTTTGAAAAGGACGTCTGATTTTTCCGGGCTGATAAGGTTGAATGTTTTCATTTGTTTATTCAGTTTTTAATATATCTCTTACTTGCATCAAAGCGTACCCTAATAAATTTTCACCCTTCCATCTTAGTGGATTCTCTGCATCTGCATGATCAGCTGCAAGGCCAATGCCCCAGATATTGTCCACGGGACTTGCTTCTGCGATTACCTGGTCACCGGTTTTCAGAAGAAACTCTTTTAGTTCAGGATGTGAAGAAAACTTGAGCAGGTTCCCCTGCAGTACCAGGTTGCACTTTTCTTTTTCCCAAACCCCTGGCTTAAACCCGGTTATTTCCCGTCCCAGTTTTTTAGCTTCAGGCGCTGTTTCTGCTGCAAGTATCTTTTCCAGGATATCATTATCGTTGAACAGCCGGGCCTTCCCCGCCATCATCCAATGCTCAGCTGTTTTATATACAAGTCCTTCTGATTCGAATGGAGCCGCCCACCATTGGCTTAGGCAGGTTTTTGAAATGGTTCCGTTTTTTGAAGGCTGATGTCCCCAGAAGAAAAGGAATTTTATTTTTGAATTGCTTTTATACTGTTGTATCAACCACTCGTTATTATATTTCATTTCTTCCGGGTTTGAAATCCTTAAAGTTGTTCTCTTACTCTTTTTCTTATTTCTTCCAGTGACAAATCCACTACCAACTTTCCATCCGTAAAGACTGTTTTCAATTCCCCTTTATTTTCTTCTTCCCAGGTACATTGATCTTTAAGCGCCAGTTTACCTGTTTTTGTATCCCGGTAAACCTGCATCAGACCTTTTGCAGATTTTTTTGTGCCGTCATCTGTTTTTGGATCTTTAAAAATATCGCGGCCTACTCCATTCACTTCACCGTACGTAGCTTTCATTGCAAAGCCGAATGTATCCCGCGTTACATATTCGTAAGTATAGGACCCAATACCCAGCACAACGTTATAGCTAGCAAAGCCTTTTTGTTTCAACCCTTCCAGGATTTCATACTGCCGCTCAGGGGTAATACTATCGCCATAGATCAATCCAATATGACCATCGAGCAGTTTGTAGCCCTTTTCTGTTATCGTTCCGCCGAATGTTTCCCACATGCATTCAATCGCTCCTTTATATTCAGGTGTTCCGGGCTTCGCATTCTTATCACCTGCAATTATTTTCACAGGGTCGCCACTATCGGGCCGGATCACAACTTTACCGTTACGGGCAAGGATTTTATTTTTTAACTGGGGTAAGTATTCTGTGATTACCTGCCAGAAATCCCATGTATCACTTACAATGGATACGATACCGGTGGGGTAGATGCGGCTGATCAACCGGTCAAACGTATTTATTTCGTCACCCTGGGTTCCCATACACATCACACTATGCTCTGTGGCGGGTACTGAACCGCCGATGAGTTCTTTTTCACAGCAGGCATTGTAGTATTCTTCCAAGAGATCAATAGCAGGTATTGTGTCCGTGCCGGCGAAGGAAAGCAAATGACCGGCACCGCTCATTATTGCATCTTCAATACCGCTCATTCCCCTGAAAGAAAAATCATGTCCCTGCCAGGGGATGAAGCTGGTGTCTTCACCTACTGTCTCTTTTGCATATTTTGTAAATGTTTTCAGGTACTGGAAAGCTGTTGTAGCTGATGTACAGGGTTTCCAGATAATCGCACTTAACAATGTTTCCAGCATATTGGTGACCCAGAAGAATTCGGGCTTTGTATTCCTGATCGTGAATATCGGCACCCGCATTGAAACCAGGCTTCCTTCAGGCAACGCTTTAATCTCAAGAGGAAGATAACCGAGATCATGAAGCTGGGCAATATGATCATAAGTGATGCTGTCTTTACCGAGATAATTATCCAAACGCCTTGCATATGTTTTCAGCACAGCTTCTTTTGGTTGTTTAAAGAAATGCTCGTCGAACTGGCGGATCAGGTATTCTTTAATAAAGTATTGGAGACCGAAAAAAACTATTTCAGTCACTTCAGGGTTTCTTGACTTTCTTGGCGTCATGTTGGAGTAAACAAGTGTAGTTCCGTCGGGGTATTGAAATTTATGGCCAACTTTATAGCCATCTTTTAGGAGGATAGGTGATACTTTCATGATAAGTCGATATTGATATGAAATTTATTTGGTTTAAGTTTTTTATTGAATCTATAGAGATCAGGATGCCTGTTTTGCAAACCTTCTCTTTTTGCGCCGGTACTGACCAGGTATTTCGAGTCCAGTATTTTCCTCCTGAAATTCCGCCGGTCAATCCTGATTTGCAGGATTGTTTCATATAGCCGGTGCAATTCCGGCATTGTAAAAACATCGTCCAGCAACTCAAAACCTACAGGATAATAAAGGATCTTTGAACGTAATCGCTCAAATGCCTTATCGAGAATCAGGTTATGATCAAATCCGAGCCTGGGGATTTCATTTACCGGAAACCATTTTACATCATTCGCCATATTTCCGGCTATTATCTCAAATTTTGTGGGATTGATAAGAGCATAATAAGTGACAGAAATAACTCTTCCACGTGGGTCCCTTTTCAACTCATCAAACGAGTACAATTGTTCCAGGAATAAATTCGTCATCCCCAGTTTGGTCTTTAATACCCGGCTGCATGTGTCCTGGAATCTCTCCTCCATTTGAAGAAACGCTCCGGGTAAGGTCCATTTATTTTTGAAAGGCTCCTCTTTCCTGTTCAGCAATAACACGTTCAGGCTGTTCTCATGATATCCAAAGACCACCAGGTCCACGGCTAGAGAAGGATTCTGGTATTGATCAAATGATTTCATTTGTTTGCGTTATTATGACGCAAAGTAATGATGTTTTTCCTGTAAATCCAATTTTTTTCTTTCAAAGGGGTAAACCGGCAGATTAAACGGTGATATTATAAATCTGGCTGTTACAAACTGCGGTAATCCGAAAGGACATCAATAATGGCTGCGAAATAAAAGATAAAGGGGTGGGAAGAAATCCGGAATCCAGTAAGCGGCAGAGATTCTGAGTTATTGGTTGAATGATACTTAAATCCGGTACATCCTTTGTGTTTAAAAAAGGAATTTTTATTATAGTCGCAATTACCCCTCAGATTGTCGTATTTGCACATTGCTTGTTATACACCTTCGCAATATTTTTGTTTCATCACTATCAAAAAAAAGGAGGCTATCATGGCTGCATTACAAAAACTTACATCCTGCTTATGGTTCGATAACCAGGCAGAAGAAGCTGCAAAATTTTACACTTCTATTTTTAAAAATTCCAGGATCGGCAGAAAGGCCTATTATGGAAAAGAAGGACAGGAGCAACACCGGCAGAAACCCGGCTCCGTGATGACGGTGGAGTTTGAACTGGACGGTCATAAATTTCTTGGGCTGAACGGCGGACCTGTTTTTAAATTCAGTGAGGCTGTTTCTTTTGTGATCAATTGTAAAGACCAGGCCGAAATTGATTATTACTGGGAGAAGCTGACAGATGGAGGAGATCCCAGTGCTCAAGTGTGCGGTTGGCTGAAAGATAAATACGGGCTTTCCTGGCAAGTTTCAGCGACCATACTGGAGGATATGGTCACCAGCGAGGATAAAACAAAATCCGGTAGAATGATGGAAGCATTGATGAAAATGAAAAAGCTCGATATTGCCAAATTGGAAAAAGCATTTAATGGAGGTGAATT
>CBHEUU010000554.1:0-3751 GCA_965990355.1 uncultured Chitinophagaceae bacterium | reverse complement strand
GGGCGGAGCGATAATTCATAACGAATGCCAACCTCCTTCATAATTTTTCCCATGTATTTATCCAGGAACCGGGCAAGATCTTTTTCCATAAATGCCCTGTCCGCGGCTGAGTTGACTTGCACATAAGTATACAGGTTATTGTTCAACCAGCCCTGCAGCCATCCCTGGTTTTCCCAATTGGAAAGAGGAACGATCATATCAAAATCAAGATGGGAGTTGGATGGCACATCCTTAGCGATACCGGTTACTTTCAGTTGCAGGCTTTTATCCAACTCCAGTGTTTTGCCGATAGGATCTTCCTTGCCAAAATATTTTTTCGCAGTGGATTCCGTCAACACAATACTCGTAGGATCTTTCAGCACTTTTGCCGGATCTCCCTTGATAAGAGGGAAAGAGAAGAAGGAAAAGAAATTTGCATCTGTGAGATACACTTTCTTTTCATTATAAGCTGTAGTTCCCAATGTCAGCAGTCCATTGGAAGGCAACACTCTTACGATCTGTTTAATCTTACCCGCATAATCAGTTTCCATTGCCTTAGCATAAGGCGCCGATAAATAAGGCACTTTCTTCGTTGAATTATTATTGGTCATAAAAGACCTTGTCACCCTGAAAATGCTGTCGCCGTTCTTATGAAAATTATCCACGCTGAATTCATTCATGATGTACAGGAAGATCATCATACAGCATGTGATACCAATGGTAAGACCCATGATATTGATCAAAGAAAAAACCTTGTTCTTTTTAAGATTGCGCCAGGCTATTTTCAAATAATTCTTAAGCATGGAATAAATTTCGGGGGTTTGGAAATATTACAAATCGCGGATTGTATCCTAAGAAAATGCCGGATTTACAAAACATTAAAGACTAATTGATTAGAACGGGTTTCAGAAACAAAAAGTGTGCGGTTTTGATACAACAGGTGTTCAGTTTTAACCGATGCAGGACGAGATGCCCGATAAGTGGGACCCTTTCAATTGTCACCCCGGACCTGATTTAGTTAGCTTGCAACTGTAGTTCACTAAGATCCGGGGTGACAATTGAAAGGGTCCCACTTATCGGGCATCCCACATCCCATATCTCGCATTTCACATCCTGCTTCCAATATCCCCAATCTTTATTATTTTTATCGCTTGTAGCCAACGGCATAAAATAAATATGAAAGAAAAAGGCTTTATTCTGCTCCTGTCCGCAGCATTTCTCGTTTCCTGTTCACATAAGATAAAACCCGAAAGACCTTCACTGGCAAACACCGATTTCAAGCTGGATTCATTGCCTTCTTCGGAAATAAATATACCGGTGCAGATCAACCTGCAGCCTATTTACGCATTGGCAGAAAAACAGGTGGACACAGTATTCACTTCTCCCAATTATCCCAATGGCTGGGTGCAGTCTGCCTGCGATACACGATATAAATACGTGTTCCGCCGCGGGCCTTTAAAAATGAAAGCAGCCGGTACTGCACTCAATCTTTCGTTCACTGGTTATTATAAGATCATTGGCTCCAGCCGGGTATGCGTTGCCGGCGCAGCCATTTCCCCATGGACAGCCCCCTGCCGCTGCGGTTTTGATGAACCCGAACGCCGCGTGAATGTTTCCTTCAGCAATTCCGTTAGCCTGCAACCGGATTACCGGATCAAACTGACGATTAAACGGAATGAACCGCAGGCACTGGATAAATGTGAAGTGTGCTTCTGGGGGCAGGATGTGACCAAACAGGTGCTCAAAGGACTTAAAGAAGAACTGGACACCACCAAGACTGTAATGGAACGGACATACGGCAATGTTGATCTCCGGCCGCAATTCCAATTGCTTTGGGACCAGTTATCCAAAGCCTATAGCGTGTATGAAATGGGCTGGCTGCAGATAAACCCGCAGAAGATCCGCATCAATAACCTTTATGCAAAAGATGATTCTCTCTATGTGAACCTCGGTCTGGCAGCAAGACCTATGGTAAGTTTTGAAAAACCTTCCATCCCCTCCACAAAAGTGCCGAATATGGGAGAGCTTGGCAGGCAGCGCGGCTTCTCCATTTTCCTGGATGCAATGCTTAATTATGATTCGCTGAGCAATATCATGAACCGCCAATTGGTAGACAAGCAATTTGATTTCAACAAAGGGCCTGTCAGGAAGAAGTTCATCATCAAGAATTGCAAATTGTACGGCTCAGGCAATGAAAAACTCATTATTAAAATTGATTTCAGCGGCACCGACAATGGAACTCTTTATTTAACAGGCAAACCGGTGTATACTCCCGAAACGCATATACTGGAAGTAAAGAATATTGATTTTGATATTTACTCAAAAGATGCTTTACTGAAAACAGCAGAATGGTTATTCAGCCGGAGGATCATCAATGAAGTGGCCAAACAAACCCGGTTTAATCTCAATACTTTTATAGACAGCGCCAAACTGCGCATCAACCAGCAATTGAACCAGGAATGGATAAAAGGTGTCAGCAGCAAGGGCCGGATAGACGATATCCAGCTGATCGGCATCTACCCGCTTGGGCAGGCATTGGTGATAAGAAGCAATTGCACAGGTGAGCTGGCTATAAAGGTAGACTCGATCGATTTCAGTCTTTGACCTCCGGCGGTGTACTGATCTTAAAAGAAAAATTGCGCTGCGCTATATAACTCGTCACTACCACCACTATCACGGTAAACACCTGCGCGATCACAGCATAAATATGGAACATTTCCACCAGTATTTTCAGGAGGATATAGTTCAGCGCCAGGTTGAACAGGCAAACCATGAAATAACGGAAGAACTGTTTCCTGACAGGAATATCCGAATCGCTGAACACCACGAATTTCATCAAAATGAAACCGAAGCAAACATTAAAGATAAAAGAGAAGAATAGAGCAGCAACGTGGGCTTTCAAGGCATAAAACCCGAAATGAAAGGTTTTTTCCTGGAGAACATATTTAAACGATATAAGATAGATCAGGAATCCCAGCAACATATTCATCCCCCCGCATACGGCATACCGGAAGGTTTGGAGATTCATGACCTTGCGGAAAGGGGGGTGAAAGAAATCAATCAGGGGCAATAAAAAGCTGGTGGCGCTATGAATATGTTTCTTCATGGTGGGGTAAAAATATTACAAGTTTGCGGTTTAACGGTTCGCAGGCCCGGTTTTCATAAATTTGCGGCTAAAATACAGAAGGATGGGCATTGTAAAACAGGTAAAGCCGCTGATAGTAAAGGCGCTGAAAGATTTATACGGGCACGATTCACAGGAAGCAGATCTTACCATCAATATCACTAAACCTGAGTTCGAAGGAGATTATACACTGGTGCTTTTCTCATTTGTAAAGGTCCTCAAAAAATCACCCGAGCAACTGGGTACCGAGATCGGCGAATATCTTGTAAGCCGCCATGCCGAACTTTTTACCGGTTTCAACGTGATCAAAGGCTTTTTGAACCTGACCATTGCAGACGCGTACTGGAAAGGATTCCTGCAATCGGCATTTAATGACAAGAACCTCGGCCATAAAAAATCCCTGGAAAAAACGGTGATCGTGGAGTATTCCTCCCCCAATACCAATAAACCACTGCATCTCGGGCACCTCCGCAATAATTTCCTCGGCTGGAGTGTGGCTCAATTATTAAAAACATCCGGGTACGATGTGGTGAAAACAGCGATCCTGAATGACCGCGGCATCCATATCTGCAAATCCATGGTATCCTGGCAATGGTGTGCCAATGGGGCTACTCCGGATTCCACCGGCCTCCAAGGCGACCATGTCGG
>CBHEUU010000553.1:0-3751 GCA_965990355.1 uncultured Chitinophagaceae bacterium | reverse complement strand
AATACCGGAAGGAGTTCCGCTTACAATAACAAGATCGTAAGAACCTGTTTGCGCATGAACGGAAAACAATGTTCCCAAACAAAGAAAGACAGCAAGGCAAAAGCTTTTCATACTCTTAATCGTTTTTTTATTTGCAGGCTAATTCGTTTTAGCTATAGATTTAAAAAAAGGAAACTGCTAGGCAGATTCCCGGTTAATGATTTCGGTGGATATGCGCACGAATTTCTTTGTACTCTTTCTTGTTACACCCAGTTCGCCCATTAAGATCTTTACAGCAGTTCTTGCAATATCTTCTATAGGCTGACTGATAGCTGTAATAGATGGTGTGCAGAGATCAAAAACCTCATTATCATCAAAGCAAACCACCGCCAGGTCCTCCGGTATTCTCAGTTTCAGTTCTTTGACCGCCTGCAATCCGTGAATACCGATATAGTTCGTAGCAAAAACCACTGCGTCGGGTGACTCGGCTTTGAGATGGGCTTTGATCTTTTCAATCGCTTCCTTCTTCCCCCCGTTCTTATAATCCACTTTTAATATCTGCTTCTTACTCTTGTAAAGTCCCTGCTTTTCCAATGCAGAGATATACCCGTTTTCCCTTTCTTTCATCTGCATCAGGTCGAGATCGGGAGTGATAAAGTTGATTTTTTTGTATCCCTTTTTAATAAGAAGGTTTGTTCCTTTCACTACTCCTTCAAAGTTGTTGACCATAACATGGGGGCATTCCATGTCTTCAAAATAGCGGTCGATCAGCACCAGTGGTATTTTGCGGGAAATAAGCTTGCTTATTTTGTTGCGCATACCGGAAGTGGGTGTGATCAGGTAACCATCCACCTGCTGCTGTTGCAGCATATCCAGCAACCCATCCCCTTTTTTATCATCGTTCTCCGTACTGCAATACACTACTTTGTAATCAAAAAGATTGGCTTCTTCTTCAATTGTTTTGGCAAGCGTGGAAAAGAAATGGTTGGCAATATCTTCCACTATCAGTCCAATGATCTTGGTTTGCCCGGTACGCAAAGCCACCGCGATATTATTAGGACGATAACCTGTTTCTTCTGCAGCTTTCAGTATCTTGCTGGTCAGTTCTTCACTGATCCGCATTTCCTTGCTTCTTCCATTCAATGCAAATGAAACAGTAGTGGGTGATACACCTACGATCCTGGCCAGTTCTTTTAGTGATGCCATAAGCTTTCTTGCAATATTGTTACAAGTATAATTTTTTTAACCAAATTCTCAATATTCAATGCTCAATATTCAATATTCAATTTTTAATTCGCCGTTTTCGAATTGAAAATTGAGCATTGATTGTTGAATATTGAATATTTCACGCCATTATATCCAACAATTACTTCCTATTGGCCTTCGATTACCCTTTTCGTCGCTTCCGGATCATGCTTCATTCTTATCCTCCATAAAAGCTCTTCCAGTGGCACTATCGTTGTATTATTATTGATCCTTTCTTTTGTCCACCACACTGCCGGCACTCCTTTTCTTGCAGTATCATCTTTCACACCTTTCTCAGGATCCGGCTTGCCGGATGATGGATCTGCAAACTGCGACCATGCATGAACAATGGTCCAGTCCAGCTTAGTGTCGCCCGATAAAGTACTGTCTGTATTGATCCAGTTCGCAAGGGCGGCAGGATTGCCTGATCCTGGCTTTGACAGATTGGCCCAAAGCTGGTAGCGGGCAGTCACCACGGGTATTTCAATTCCTTTTTTATTTTTTACCCAGAACACTTTACCAAGTCCACCGTTATAAGGTGAATACTGTACGGCGATCATACCTGTCAGATCTTCTATTTCTTCTGCATAGATCCTGTAAGCTTTCATGGCAGCTTCGCCCGACATATTGCGGCAGATAAAACCAAACACTTTGGTACCTGTTTGCTTCATCTGCACATTGATCTTTTTTGCATAATCGCGCAAAACTTTTTCCGGCATGCCCGTGCTTTTGGCAAACAGGTCAGGATAATAATATCCGCCACCGTATTCCACTACCGATGTAAGATCGGTTTGTGTGCTTGCCAGGTAATTGTATACATCGCGGCCAGCCTGTGAAAGATTCAACACGCAGGATGTGTAGGTCATCGGCAATTGGTTCCTGTAATCATTACCCCAGTATTCCTTATTGTTCAGAAAACCGCCGAAAGTCCATTGCATATTATCTCCATCACTTAACACAAACGAATGGAAATTTCCTTTTTTTGCCCAATCAATTTTTGCAGGATCAATGCTTTTCAATTTCACGGGTTCCTGTGTGGAAGGAATTGTCAGCAGTGCCAGATTCATGCACCAGTCTGTAGCTGTGTTGATCAGCCCATAACGAGTGCAAGGCTCTATCTGCTTAAATTCATCTCCTTTATTCCATCCTATCACTGGTGAAACAGGGCGCACCCATTTCAGGATGGTATACAATACGCTGTCCACTCCATAATACACCATGCTTTTATGGGCAATGGCATAATCCCTGTTGTTGGAAAATTTCGGATTCGCCAATACCAGCAAACCCGGGTTCAATTGGTTTTTCAGTTCATTAAAAATAGTTGTGTCTGGCTCCCGGGTGGTGGCATCTGCCAGCTTCTTCAATCCCAGTTTCTGCGCTACAGCTTCCTGCGAAATATCCACAAGTATTCCTTTTTGCAACCCTGCATACACAGTTGCCAGGTTGATGGAGTTATCCTGCTTTCCTGCATCATACAACACATAACCTTTCACGATCCCTTTTTGCGCATACCGCTTTACCAGTTCCCATACTTTATATTCTCCAGCTTTCTTTGCACCCAGTCTTTTCATCAGCGATGCATAATAGATCGCATAATCAGGATTGGGCGTGGAGATCCAGACAGCTTCACTGAATATTCCTTCATTCACCGCCTGAGCAGCCAGCCCGGATACCGACTGAGCCAGGTTCATTTCCCTTAGATCCGATACCCGCACTATCTTACAGGTGCTGACATATGTTGGCGCTTTCTGCACCGGCCACCAGCCATCTCCTGCGCATACAGAAAGACTCCATACAAATAAAGCCAGTACCAGGAATATCTTATGTTTCATGTTCATCATTCTTTTCCTGCAGGCAGATCAGCCAGTGTTTTCAGTTTATGTTCCAGCAAAGCTCCCTGGCTGCGCAGCTTGTCTCCTAATACTTTTACATCAATATCCTGTACTGCTTTGCCTTCTTTTATTGCCTGCACTGCGGCATTGCCTGCAGCCTGGCCCATGATCATATATTGCGGTTCCATGCGGATAGAAGAGTAAACCACATGGCTGGTGGAAACGCAAACAGTTACCAGCAGGTTGCTCACCTCCGCACGTTTCGGCGTCAGCACACGGTAAGGTATCTGGTAAGGAATATGTTTCATCCTTTCCTGCTCTGTCCGCTGCGGAGTACCTTCATATTTGAGAATACCTTTTTCATCTACCCAGGCCTGCATACGATGCACATCAAGACCATAAGAACCTAATCCAATAGGATCTTCTTTCTGCATTTCAGACACCACATCTTTCTGGATCATTACCCAATCTCCTTTCATCCGGCGGGCTTCACGTACATACAATTCATAAGGCCAGTTATCATTGTCGGTAAATTCATCTTTGGCCAATCCCCATTTATTGAATTCGTCCCTGTATTCTTTTGGAAGCCTTGGATCATTCGCCAGGAAATAAACAAACCCCTGTACATAATTGATATGGTCCTGCCAGATGGCCGCCCTCTTCTTATAAGATCCATCGGGATAGTCCCAGCTACC
>CBHEUU010000552.1:0-3754 GCA_965990355.1 uncultured Chitinophagaceae bacterium | reverse complement strand
ACCTGAAGTACCGAAGGTTTTTAAGTGTAAACACATCAAATCTTATAATAAAATTTGCTAATCAAGCCCACATTAATAGATTTGAAATCGATTGCAATAAAAATACAAAGATTCACCGCAATCTTCAAAAAATTGCTTTGCAGGTAAACTCTAAACTCGCGATATGAAAAAGAAACTGCTTGTCATTTATATGATGCTTTATGCATCCCTAACCTCCATTGCTCAAGATGCAGACACTACCAATTCCCAACGGGCCAGCAGCAATGCTCCCGGTTACGCTTACCCGAGGATAGACAAAGAACTCCGGGCTTATTTCCGTTTAAAAGCACCGAATGCAAAAAGGATCCAGGTAGACCTGGGCGGTCTACACGACATGACCATGGGCACAGATAGTTTCTGGACAGTTACTACCAAACCCCTAGGCCCCGGTTTTCATTATTACTTTCTTGTAATAGATGGTGTACGCGTTGCCGACCCTGCCAGCGAATCCTTTTTCGGTACCGGCAAGTGGACAAGCGGTATTGAAGTACCAACCGGTGAAGATTTTTTTACGGCCAAACAGGTGCCACACGGCGAAGTAAGAGGTGTTTATTATTTTTCGAAGACCATGAATGAAACGCGCCGGTGTTTTGTATATACCCCACCCGGTTATGACCAACAGTTGAAAACAAAGTACCCTGTTCTTTACCTGCAGCATGGCATGGCCGAAGATGAAACCGGCTGGTCCACACAAGGACATATGAATTATATCCTGGACAACCTGATCGCAGAAGGAAAAGCCAAACCCATGATCGTGGTAATGGAGAGCGGTAATATAGAAGAAGCATTCAGGCCAAAACCTGGACAGGACCCTGCCGTCGCCCGCAGGGAATTCGGTGCCTCCTTCACTCCCATGCTGCTGAATGATGTCATCCCAATGATTGATGCCAAATTCCGCACGCTGACCAATCGTGAAAGCAGGGCTATGGCCGGCCTTTCCTGGGGCGGGTTCCAGACTTTCCAGATCACATTGAGCAACCTTGATAAGTTTGCCTACATTGGCGGATTCAGCGGCGCAGGTATGTTCAATCCACAAACAGAATTAAAGACTGTATACAACGGAGCCTTCAGTGACCCCTCATCATTCAATAAAAAAGTAAAAGTGCTTTTTTTAGGAATTGGCTCTATGGAAGGACAACGAACCAAAGGTCTGAGTGATGCTTTAAATGCCGCAGGCATTAATGCAATTTATTATGAATCGCCCGGAACAGCCCACGAGTGGCATACCTGGAGAAGATGCCTGTATCAATTTGCTCCATTGCTTTTTAAATAACGATTTGTAAACAGTAAATATCCATTATAAAACAGCTAATGAGTAAGAGAGTTGACACAATACAACACAGGGGCAGGCTTTTTTTAATCGCTGCAATGATACTGGTTGTTTGTTCATTACCGGTAGTAGTGTTCGCTCAAAAGAAAAAAAAGGAGTCCGCTCCTGCCGCCCTGTCCGGTCAATACCCTAACCTTTTCCTTCAATTGGGGTATAGTCAATCCGCTATTGACCAGAAACTATCGAAAGCTTATTACGATGTATTCGAGGGACCCAATCGCGTTTACTTCGAAACCGGTGATTCCATGGCTTATCTTTCCGATCTGAAAAATAAAGATGCCAGAACGGAAGGCCTTTCTTATGGAATGATGATTGCAGTGCAATTGGATAAAAAAGATGTTTTCGACCGGGTATGGCGATGGTCCAAAAAATACCTGCAACATCAGCAAGGGCCAAGAGAAGGATATTTTGCCTGGAGCATCAGTCCGCAAACATTGAAAAAAAATTCGGAGGGATCTGCTTCGGACGGAGAGCTGTTTTACATTACCAGTCTTTTATTTGCATCAAATAAATGGGGCAACAATACAGGGATCCATTATTATAATGAAGCGAGAAGGATCCTCGATGCAATGTGGAAGAAAGATGGTACCGGTAATATTTATAACCTTATTAATACCGAACACAAGCAGATCACTTTCGTACCGGAAGGCAACAACTATAACTGGACCGACCCTTCCTATCATTTGCCTGCATTTTATGAAGCATGGGCATTGTATGCCAAAGATGGGCATGAACAATTCTACAGGGATTGTGCTGATACTTCCCGTGCATTCTTACATCGCGCCTGCCATCCGGTAACCGGGCTGAACTCTGACTATACCGAGTTCAGCGGAGCTCCCCACCCCACACGATGGATGCCACCTGGATTCCGCTATGATTCCTGGCGGGTACCAATGAATATAGCCATGGACTATACCTGGTTCGGAAAGGATAAGACATGGCAGGAAGATTATGCCAAACGGTTCCAGAACTTCCTGCGATCAAAAGGAATGGATAGCTATGATGACCAGTTCAATCTTGATGGCTCGCGCCCGGACTTCATCCTGCAGGCGGGACCTGTGAAAAAACTAAGACACTCTATCGGTCTTGTTTCCACTGCTGCAACTGCATCGCTGGTAAATAAAGAAAAGACCAGTACCGATTTCGTTCACGCTATTTGGAATGCAAAGCTGGAACCTTATGATGATGGATACTTCGATCCTTATTATGATGGATTAATGCACTTATTCAGCCTGATGCTTTTGAGTGGCAAATACCAACTGATCAAACCCGCAAATCAATAACAACAAATCATAGTATAAAATGAAACGCCTGCAACCGATCTTTCCTGCTATAGTGATTCTATTGCTCGCCTCTTACGGAGCCTATTCCCAACCTACAGAAAAAAAGGCTCCTCAAGGATTTGATGTCCTGCAAACATCAATCCCTCATGGCGTGATCGACACTATCAGCTATCCCTCCAAAACAGTAGGTGTATCCCGCAAAGCACTGATCTATACTCCGCCGGGATATTCCAAAAAGAAAAAATACCCGGTGCTTTATCTCTTGCATGGGATTGGTGGTGATGAAAAAGAATGGCTGAACGGAGGAAAACCACAGATCATTTTAGATAACCTGTACGCACAGGGAAAAATTGAACCAATGATCGTTGTATTACCTAATGGCCGTGCTATGAAAGATGACAGGGCCTCTGGCAATATCATGGCACAGGATAAAGTTCAGGCCTTTGCCACATTTGAGCAAGACCTGTTGAATGATCTCATTCCTTTTATTGAAAAAAAATATCCCGTTCTTAAAGACAGAGAACATCGTGCCATCGCTGGTTTATCTATGGGTGGTGGGCAATCGCTGAATTTCGGCCTGGGTAACCTTGATAAATTTGCCTGGGTCGGCGGCTTTTCATCAGCGCCTAATACAAAACCGCCACAGGAGTTGCTGCCTAATCCCGCAGAAGCGATCAGCACACTGAACCTGTTATGGCTCTCCTGCGGAGCTAATGACGGCCTTCTCTCCTTTAGTAAAAGAACACATGACTATATGGTGCAGCATGATGTGCCGCACATTTATTATATCGAACCGGGTGTTCACGATTTCAAAGTCTGGAAGAACGGTATATATATGTTCTCTCAATTCCTGTTCAAACCTGTAGATATTTCCACCTTCAATCAATATACGATCCTGGGTACACCAGCCGCTTCCAATACCCGTTCTGCCAAATACCCGCAGGTATTACCAGACGGTCGTGTTGTATTCCGCGTTAAAGCACCCGAAGCACAACGTGTACAGATCGATCTTGGCAGGAAATATGATCTGGCGAAAGATACCGGAGGCTACTGGATCGGGACCACTGATTCCATTTCGGAAGGTTTCCATTATTATTCTTTG
>CBHEUU010000551.1:0-3759 GCA_965990355.1 uncultured Chitinophagaceae bacterium | reverse complement strand
TCAATAATAAACGCTCAATATTCAATACACAATGAAGTTTCGAGGTAATAGACGGCTTTAATTGGGCATTGAATATTGATTATTGAATATTGATTATTTGCCCGCCTATCATCAGCTTTACCTGTTGTATAGCTGCCACAGACATTGCATCTGTGATCTGACCTTGCTGCACCATCTGCCAGGCTTCTTCAAACGGGATCTTTTTCACTACCAGTTGCTCTGTTTCTTCCGGCATCGGCGCATGCTGTTCAAGCCCGCGGGCAAGATAAAGAAGTGCATGTTCATCCGATACGGAATTGGATAAATGCATTTTCAGGATCAATTGCCAGTTGCTCGCCACAAGACCGGTTTCTTCCAGCAACTCTCTTTTTGCTGAATCAAGCGGATCTATATTCAATGCGCCACCACCTTCAGGTATTTCCCAGCTATATTCATTCAAGGGAAAACGAAACTGCCCTACGAGATAAGTATTCATCTGTTCATCCAGCACTACGACACCTATGGCTATGTTCTTGAAATGCACTTTGCCATAAATACCTTTACCACCATTTGGATTGATCACATCATACTCAGTAACCTTTATCCAATTGTTATCGTATACCTGCTTCTCTGCAAGTACCTGCCAGGGATTTGTTTCGTTCATTTCATTCATTTTGTTTTCAAAAGTAAAGAGGTTTAAAAAGCTGGATGAACCGAACTCTTTAAACCTCTTTCACGCTTTTAATCCGTGGATTTATTTAAGACCGAAAGCTTTTTTCACTTTAGATACATAATCCAGTTTTTCCCAGGTAAACAGCTCCACTTTCTTTGTCACTTTTTTACCATCGGGAGAACTGAATGTTTTTTCAACCACTTCAGGTTTGCGGCCCATGTGTCCATAAGCTGCAGTTTCACTGTAGATAGGATTACGCAGTTTCAGACGTTGCTCGATAAAGTAAGGGCGCATATCGAATACGCTTTCCACGATCTTACCGATCTCGCCATCTGTCATATCAACTTTGGCTGTGCCATAAGTGTTAACGTTGATGCTGGTTGGTTTGGCTACGCCGATAGCATAAGATACCTGTACCAGCACTTCATCAGCCAGTCCTGCTGCCACCAGGTTTTTAGCAATGTGACGGGTAGCATATGCAGCAGAGCGGTCCACTTTGGAAGGATCTTTACCACTGAATGCTCCACCACCATGCGCACCTTTACCACCATAAGTATCTACGATGATCTTACGTCCTGTAAGACCTGTATCACCGTGTGGTCCACCGATCACGAATTTACCAGTGGGGTTGATATGATATTTGATATTGTCGTTAAACAGTTTGGCGTATTTCTTATACTTTGATTTAACCCTTGGGATCAGGATCTTCACGATATCATCCTTGATCTTGGCCAGCATTTTTGATTCTGTGTCGAAGTCATCATGCTGTGTAGATACAACGATCGCGTCAATACGAACGGGTCTGTTGTTATCATCATATTCCAGGGTCACCTGGCTTTTTGCATCAGGACGCAGATATTTAACCGCTTTGTTCTCGCGGCGGAGGGCTGCGAGTTCGATCAGGATCTTATGTGCAAGATCAAGCGCCAGCGGCATATAGTCTTCCGTTTCATTGCTGGCATAACCAAACATCATCCCCTGGTCACCGGCACCCTGCTCTTCTTTTTTCTTACGGTCAACACCCTGGTTGATATCAGCAGATTGCTCGTGGATGGCAGACAACACACCGCAAGAACTTGCTTCAAACATGTACTCGCTTTTAGTGTAACCGATCTTGCGGATCACACCGCGTGCAATTTCCTGAACATCCAGGTATGCTTTTGATTTTACTTCACCGGCTAATACGACCTGACCTGTAGTAACCAGCGTTTCACAAGCTACTTTTGATTGAGCATCAAAAGCCAGGAAATTATCAATTAGGGCATCAGATATCTGGTCAGCCACTTTATCCGGGTGACCTTCGGAAACGCTTTCTGAAGTAAACAGGTAAGGCATAAATGATCTTTAAGTTTATTAGATGGGTTTAGTCAATAAATGCATGAAATCGGGTGCAAATATAACACCCGATTCCATTCAATCCATTACTGGCAGCTTTTTCGTTATAATTTGGAATAAACGATGCGCATACGCATACGCTGCGGGTTGGTAGCAGGCGAGCTCAGGTCTCCGCCATATAACCTTACCCTTCCTTCTCCTACGGTGGCATTCACAGTGACAGAGGCTCTTGCACTGGTTGAATTAACCGTTGGTTTATACATATCGTTGATATAATAAGGGGCAAAAAGCCTTAATTCATATACCTGCTCCCGCTGGTTCACCACATTCTGCACATACCGGCTCAGGTTGAAATGCCAGGTCTTAATTGTTTGTCCAAGCTGGTTTTTCGCATCGATAGGTGCTGCTCCAAAAGCTCCCAGGCTTGGATTGCCCTGGATATCAAATGTGAAATCGTATGGCATGAAGCGGTAGGAAGAAAGCGCAGGATCATACGCATCCAGCATAAGGAAACGTGAAGGGAAAGTGGAATCGCTAATATCATAGATCTGCTCCATGATCAGCTCTGCACGATGCACTACCCTGTTAGACAATCCTGACAATCCCGGGATTTTTATACGTGCAAATGACCCAGGTGCATTCTGTATGAATACTTCCGGATCAGGTGTTGTGCCTCCCTGTGCTGCCTGTATGGGTGTGCCGCTGTAATCACGGATGATATAGTTTGCCGAAGCTGATGCATTCGATCCGTAAGTATCGTAAGGTTTGAAATTGAAATAAGCCACGGCCGTATCCTTATCAGGATTCGTTGGCGTCTTCTTATCATACTTGTAATAGATGCCCAGCTTGGTATTGGCGCCGGTGAGATTGAAACGCATTAAAGCGTTACCACCTGCCTGCGCCTGAATGGCGAATCCTTTGAACTTGGTACGGAAAGCTGAATCCGTTTTGTAAGGATTATTAGCAGCAGATGTATCATATTTGATCAGTCTTGTGCCAAATGCATCGTCCAGTCTTATCCGCAATTGATTTACAGTATTGGAATCAAGATAAGCAGAGATGGAATCGTTCAGAATAGAAGGAGCAAAAGTTCTTGATCCTAAAAGATTGGAATAGGTAAGAACATTCTGCCTTACCAGGTAAGATGTATCGTTCCTGAACTCATTGGTCTGATCAAGCTCATACACGTTCACGGTCTGGTTAACATTCGTATCGCCCCATACACCAGCGCTTTCCAGTATCAGCACCACTGAATCGATAGACACGCTATCTGGAAGGTTGGCAAAAGTGAATGGATAAGAAGTAGGTTTTAACTCCAGGAACATCCTGGCATCTGTTTTCCCGAAAAGAGGGTCATTACTGACATACCCCAATACATTGTTGGCATTGTAGGAAACCCTGGTAGAATCATTGATCAGGGTAAACAATTCATTGTATGCTTCTACCTCAAGCGTAGTATCGAAAGTGTGAATATTATCTACCGGCGGAATCAGATCCCCTCCCAGTGTTGTGGCCTCGTTGATCTTTCTACAGGAATTTAAAAGGATAAGCGTGCTGGTTATGATTGCTCCAAGCGTAATTACCAGGTGTTTATGCTTCACAAATAAAATTTATACCGGGTTAGGAAATGTTACTTACCTGCAAGATCGCCATACAGTTGTAAATACTCTGTTAAATCAGATTCTTCATTGAACAAGAGGGTTTTCTTGCCTCTGACCTTGGTAAACTCATCCACCAGTTTCTTATCCACTTTATCTGCACCGAAGGTAATA
>CBHEUU010000550.1:0-3759 GCA_965990355.1 uncultured Chitinophagaceae bacterium | reverse complement strand
AAATTGTCTCCGTAAAGAATATCCTTTTTTATTTCTTTTATAAGAGCATGTTCTGAATTATAGAAACGGAACTGCCCTGTATATTTTTTCTCGTAAGAATAATATTTAACCCGGAGGGAATTCGACTGCAGAGGATAAACAGCTCCTCCTGTAATGCTATTCCTTAATTGGATATAGCTTTTATCAATAACCTCATTTGCAGCGGAGTCATCCGGTAATTTAAATGTCCAGACATCTGTAGTTGCTGCATAATTCATCCCATTCCTCGCTGTCACCTGCCACGCATAAGTTTTATTCTTTTCCAACCGGCTATAAGTGGTGGCATAGCTTTCATAAGGTACCCGTAAAAAGCTCCTGCTATATAATGGCGTATTATTAGTGATGGCTTCTGCAGGTGACTGACCCTCAAGCAGCTCAACAAGATTCAGATCATAGCTGAGTTCGGTAAACATGTCTAGCGGCGCTGGTGGCGTCCAGCTAAACTGCGGATAAGGTGTTTCTATTACTGATTTATCAGCAGGCATGTTCAGCAACGGCGGACTCAGCGGTGTGATATTAATGCGTACGCATTCAGTTGCCACCGGCTCCTGCGATTCTGCTGTTGTGCGGCTAACGGTATAACACGCTGTATACGATCCAAGCGGAACATACAGTCCTTCAAATCCTGCGCCGGTATAATTGTATTGAACGGGCTGCAGGTCTTGTGCCCTGATCATTTTTACACCCGGAGGTAGTGTGATGCTGCGGGTGGAGGCTGTAAGCACGGTCTGTCCACCCGATACTTCCTGCAAACTGAGCAAAAGCACCGCATCAAATGAAGCATTGCCATTGTTCATTGCTACCAGGTTCCATAACTGGTCTTTCTGTATCATACCACCTGGTGGCAATTGCACACTAATGGTTACCTGAGCATGCAACCAGCCAGGCAAACAAATCAATATCAAAAAACAGATCTTTCTCATTGTATTAAAAGAATTTAAACCAGGTAATACGTCCGCTTTCCACCGGAAAGAGATCACCATATACTGTCGGTAAATAAGATTTATCATATTGCAATTGCAATCCTCCCAATTGCCTGAACTCAATATTTGCGTATACCCTGCTGCCCCAATAATGGTCACCACCCATTATGCTATTGTATTTACCGCTGCCTCCAATGCGGATGCTTTTTGTAATGGTATAGTCTGCACAGTGTATTGTAGCGCATTCTTTCCTGGTCGGTAAAACTGTACATGCCCTGGAATTGCACCTTCCTTAATAATAGTGATTGTGAAAGCATATAATTGGTACCACTGTAAGCAATAAAACCAGAATCCGTTCCCTTCCCGGAATAGCGGTTATAAATAGCAGAAGATATCATCCTTCCTATACCTGTATTATACTGATAGATCACTGAAGCATTCAACATATAATACACGTTTTCCAGCACCCGCTTTTTATCTTCTATATATAATTGTGTCCCCGGGAAATAACCAACACTAAAGACAGGCCAGTGGGGAAACCTTGCTGTAGCCTGGATACTGGTAAAAACAGTGCTAGTCTTGAATGTCTTATCCGCAAAAGGATGTGTAAAATCATTCCTGCGCAACATACCGATCAATCCAATCCTGTTTTTCAGTAATGGCTGATCCACTTTCAACTGCCAGGCAGTTTGATCAGTGTTGTAAGTGAACAGGCTGAATGATTGGAAATGTTCTCCCGTCTTGCGTAAAAAACCTTCCACCTTTGTATCTGTTTTTTCCAATCTTGTTTGCCCTTTCACGCTGAAGCCAAGATTTCTTTTATCCCCCAGATCAAATAAGTCTTGTAAAGAATTATTTTCTCCAGGTCTTCCTGTCACCGGCCTGGTAGTCTTTGCCAGTTCTGCACTGAAGGAGGTATAGGCATCTTTCTTCCAAATGGCTTCTATCGAATAACCAGTCAGGTTGACATAGCTGGAAACGCTATCGGCCTGTACAATTCCATAATTGTACTTGCGACCGGTGAAAGCTGAAAGTATCAGTGCTTTGTTTTCTTTATCACCAATACCAGCTCTTGCCATGAAGAGCGATTGCTGTCTTGCGCGGCTGTTGCTGCCAAAGAAATCACGGAAGCCATAGTCCATCCGGCCTGCCGCGATGGCGCCGTAAACCTTTGAATCGTTATATTCAAGATTAAATCCTGTAAGCGAAATATTCCAGGCAGTCAGCTCGGAATAACTCACCATCGAGCGGCCGATTCCTACACTTCTGACATTGGATAAAAAATGGTCAAAGCCTTTTTCTTTCTCCTCTATCCATTCATTTTCCCTGGCAAGTCTTTTCAACTCATTTTTATTCCGCGCTTGACTGATTTTCTGCCGGAGTGTAGCAATGCTCTTTTCAACATTCCGTCTTACACTATCTGTTTTTCGTTGAAAGCGTGTAAGATCTTGTTGCAGACTGTCAAGTTCCTTCTTCTTGCTATCAATAAAATCGGCATACGACTTATCTTTCAGAAGGCTGTCTTTATTGGGCAGTGAAGGAATTATTTTTTTGCGAGTCAGAAACCCATTTAATTGTTGCAGGTTAATATTCTCCGTCGATGAGTCTCTAATTAATTCTACCTCCCGCTTATATTTTTCCAGGTACCGCTTTTCTCTTTCCTCAACAATGCGCTGGAATATATCAGGCTCTGCAAGTCTTGCTTTTAGTGCTTGTAATCGTTCTATTTTTTCTTTAAGAGCTGCCTCCATGGATTTAAGCTCAGGTGATTGGTAAAGGGATTGTTTCGCTTTATCCAATAACTGCTGCCTGTAATTCTTCACATAATTATATTGATCCAACTGCAACCCCAGATCAAGAAAATTCCGGAAATAAGGGGAATTACTTGCGCGGGTGGCAATATTCATCTTTAACGGATATTTATCTTTCACTGTCACTCTCAAAGAAGCCTGCACTGTATGCTGGTTAAAATCACGCTGAGCAAAAGGTGTGTCTACATAAGAGCGATGAAGAAAATCATACTGAACATTGCCATGCACCTGCAAAAGGGATTGTCGTTTCTTTTCTGTCGGTTTTGTGCTTGATATCACAGCCTTCGCTTCAGTATATTTTTCCCTCCGTAATACTTTGCAGATACCGCTAATTACCCAAAGGCTATCATTAATTGTCACCAGCCTTGGATTCAATCCTAGCAAACGTGGAACACCAGGCAGTAGGCCTTTCGACAAGATTGTTGTGTCCCCTATCAGCTTTTCCTGCGCCCACAGATTTGACCGCTGAGCTAAGACCAGCAGTAAGACCAGTGGGATATAAAAGGTTCGCAGGTTCATGGGTGGTTAAATGATTCGCCAGCGTTATGATGGAAATTTTTATTTTAAGGTGGGCAGTAAACTACTGCCCACCTGTATCATTATATTACTGCTGTATAGACTCTTCCTGTATTATTAGCGCGTTCAGGTAACTAAATGCTCCGTCGGTCCCAGGGTACGGTCCAACCAGTGATGTCGCTACATCTATAAAGATCCGGTTCATGGAATCAGGGGCAATATTTGTCAATACTACCTGGTTCGCTGTATTGCCCCATGAATTCAACGTATACTTAGTAGCATCACCTTTCCTGTAATACGCTGATATCCGGGGAGGAGCACCTGCATTACTTCTTGATCCAACGATCTTAATAGTGTATCGTTTCGATGAATCCAGTCCGGAGATCTGGATATTATAACGGGGGCTCGCATCATTATGAATTCTTTCCGTATTATACCAATAATTAAGCAAGGCAATATCCGGAACGATC
>CBHEUU010000549.1:0-3761 GCA_965990355.1 uncultured Chitinophagaceae bacterium | reverse complement strand
ACTGTATGGCCAGCATAGCACCTGCCAAAATAACAATGCAAACCTTTTTGCAAAACATATACATATTATTTTTATTGAACAGTGATTTTACGGATAAGACGGTTTCCCCTGTCTGCTACATAAAAATTTCCTTTTGCATCAAATCCTACTTCTGTGGGGAAATTGAATACAGCATCTTCACCCTTTCCGTCTTTGTATCCCTGTGTTCCGGTGCCGGCCAGGATATATACATAGCGCTCGGTGAGATCTATTTTAAGTATGGTATTTCCATCAACTACCAGGAGGTTGCCTTCTGCATCGGGTGCTACAGAGCGTAACTGGTAAAATTTAGCAGTATTGAGCGGACCATACGTTGCCAGTGTTTGGTCTGGGAAACCGCCTATGGTAGTTACTTCAGCAGAGGGCGGGTTAAGTTCTCTTAATGTTGAGAACTCCGTAAAATAAACCCGGTTGTTCAGTGCTGCTGCAATCTGGGCAGGACCTGTTAGTCTTACTTCCTTACCAAAACCATCTTCGTACCCGCTCAACACATCGCACCACGGAAAGCCACCAGCATCATAACAGTTTCTTGCAGCTACCGGGCTTGATACCATACCATCAGCAGTGATAACCCGGATGGTGTTGTTACCATAATCTGCCACGTAAAGATTACCCGCCGCATCAAAAGATAGATCCCCGATGTCATAGAAAGTTGATTGCAGTCTTGGGCCATCATTGAGGTAAGAAGAATCATACGGTAAATTGACGCCTTCCAGCATACGGCCTGCAAAAACACTTACTTCATGAGTATTTTTATTCATTTTCAGTATCCTTGAAAAAGGAGAATAGTAAACAGGGTCATAGGTCCGCTCTGCAATATAAATGTCCCCTTGCGCGTCAACGGCCATTCCTTTGATCTCACCAAAGTTTATATCCAGACCGGGTCCTTCCATTTGTGTACCACCACCGGCAATGGTCGTTACTTTCCCGTCTGCCACTTTACGTACATAATACATATAGCTGTTTGGTTCAAAGTCGGCTGTATAGATCGTTCCATCAGGTTGCACGATCATGGTTTCTATAAAACCAAAGTTGGCCTTTAACAAGGAATCATCATGAATGCCAGGCGTATTGACATAAGGATCTATACCAGCATAAGTACTCACCAGCACATTGCCTGGTATCAGCGGTGGCGGTTTACGAAGGCCGAAAGTGGCAACCGGAAAACTAAGGCCGCCAAAAAGAGCGGTTACAAGCGAGGAACCGCTGATGCTATCCGGCACGATCACTTTATAAGCTTCCACCGTAATCATTTCAAGAGCAGCCTGACCATATATATAGCCGCCCTTCGGCACCTGCTTAGTCCCTTTGCTTACAATGCTGGCAGCACGGTCGCCAAAAAAGAAACGCAGGTTAGGATCATTATTGAATTTGCCGGTGATCTCAACAGTGTCTCCTATAAAAGCATTGCGCGGGAACATATCGTATATGCCGGGCTGGTTGTTTATAGAATCCAGTTGTTGTTCCACTTTCTTACAGGAAAACAAGACGGTCGTCGCACACAGCAGTACAAGGAAATGATATCGATAATTTCGTTGCATATATTTTTGATTAATAAAATGAGAAATTGAAACTGATAGTGTAATAGCTGAAAGGTTTATAGCGAAGGAATATATTGTCCCCCTTGCCTGTTTTATACATCGAGCTGCCATCGGACACCATCACTTCGGGATCGTATTTGTAATTGCGGTTCCTGTCTTCGTAAAACAGCACAGGTTTGTTTAGCAGGTCCTGCACACTGCATTTGATCTGCAACCACTTGTTGATCCGCTGCAGGATAGAAAAATCAAGCACACCCCGTCCTTTTTCCATAATATCCGGAAAGCCTGACTCATTATCGTTGCCATCCGGATTAGGGATTCCATCGCCTGCGAGGTCGTTGTTGCCTACTATACTGATGCGGTCTGCCGAATAATTATAACTGAGAGAAATACGGGATCCCCAACGCACATTGTCATAATTGAGGATGGCATTGATCAGCCAGGGGGATTGCCCCTGCAATGGACGATTCCTGTTTTTTCGATTACTGTTGCCGAGGTCGAAAGAACCACCGCTGGAGCCAGGGGTAAAAACATCGGTTTTGATATAAGAGCCGTTCAGGATGATGGAGAAGCGGCGCAGGAAACGGGAAGAGAGGAAATCAAGATTCTTGCGTATATCTAATTCCACACCATAAAAGTCAGCTTCCTTTGAATTTTTAAACAATAACTGGTTACCTGACTGGCTATTCTGATCATTGACAGTAAATGCTTCAATAAGATCCTTGCCCCTTTTGTAAAACAAGCCAAGGCTTAGCATTTCGTTGTGTTTGTTGCCGGGCGGATACCATTCCCAGCGCAGGTCATAATTGCTGAAAGTAGCCGTCTGCAGGTCCGGGTTGCCCCATTCCAGGATTTGGGTGGCATTGTTGAAGTAGGAAAAAGGTACCAGTTCACGAAACTCAGGCCGGTTAATTGAACGGGCAAAAGCTGTCCGCAGTACCATACTGGAATTTATGTTCCAGGATGCATTGATGGAAGGCAATATAAAGTGGTCCGGGTTGTCTACTTCAATAGGATAGACCACGCTGATTCCCGAACGGCCAGTAGCCGCTAAACGAAAACGGTAGTAGTCATAGCGGGTGCCTGCGTATATGTTCAGCTTTTTCCTGAATAAAGGAGCTACCACACCTATATAGCCAGAGTTCCATTGATTGCTGGCCGTATACCTTGTACCGGCAAATTCCTGTAATTCAAAACCACTTCCGTCATCCCTGTAGTTGTCCGGATGATACAGGTCATTTACATTACTGTTGCCAATGCTTAATATGCGTTGATCAAAATAGCCCGTGCCTTTGACTACCTCCAGTTCCCTGGACCAAAAGTCCCTTTGTTTAAATTCATTATAAGTTCCCAGCTTAATAACAACATCGCTGTTTAATAATTTATGTTCATAATCTGCAGATACGGTATAACCATTTTCTGTTGTATGTGAAAACAGCCGCCTGTTAAAAGGAAGGTATTGTCCTCCTTCCGAAATAGTCAGGGCCCAGGGAAAAGCAGGGTTCTCTGCAAACCTTGCTATCTCTCCATTCCAGGGGCGGGTATAATTCAATGTCCGCATATCCGGTTCCTGCTGACTGGTATTAGCATACCCCAGGGACCATTTCAATGGGTTCTTCTGTTTAGCGAAATAGTGGGTGCCACTCAACTGCCCTGTATAAAGGCGGCGCTGCCTGTAATACAAGCGTACTGTTTTCTGATCTGTATATAGATCTTCGCCATCTGTAAGTACTGATATATTGACAAGATCATTACCTAACTGGTTAAAGAAATTCCTGAAATCGATCCTGGAACTGTCTTTAAGGGTGAGTGAAAAATTCTGCAGTATACCTATCCTGTTGCTGTTCTGGGATTGTATATCGGAAGATTGTGTGCGCTGGCCAAATTTCTTTTCATACGATTTTCCGTTGTTGTCCATTACTACACTCGCAGAAGGACCAAACTGTCTTTCAATTTCATTGGTAGTAATAGTATGTGTATAGGTAACCGAAGTGAGGTTACTTAGCCAGCTGTATTTTCCCAGTTTCCAGGAATCATAATAATTCAGCACAAATCGCTTATCGAGGTTGTGATGTGCCGTAACATACTGCCAGTTATTGGACAGCATCCTTCCATAAGCCGCTTTGTCTTTTGTTCCCGACAGCGACAACTTTACAATATCCGGAAAACCACCAGGCAGTT
>CBHEUU010000548.1:0-3769 GCA_965990355.1 uncultured Chitinophagaceae bacterium | reverse complement strand
TTCTTCTTCTACGCATACAGTTAGTTCCCCGACAAATATAAAAGTCTGTTCTGAAGAGGAGAAACTACCTTGCAAAAAAACGCAGTTATATAGGATTTTTTCTAATCGAATGGGGCTAATTCATCCTTTTTTTAAGGGTAATCACTTGTTCCTGGAGATCATTGACAATATTAGCCAATTGGCCCATATCCCAGCGTTGCTGCTGACTGGCTTTTGCAATGACCATTTGCGCCTGCCACATTTCCAGTACATCGTCTGTATTCATGGTATAGGGGTGATAAATAGGATTATCACTGACCAGGGTCAGTTTGTTTTTGGTACGGGCTGTTTTTTGCACTCTTTTATATACAATACCCTCATTGCGGGAAACAACGATACAGGGAACATCATTTTTAATATCATCCAGGTTATCTACTTTTTCCCCTACAATCACTGAACCGCTGGGAGTAGGCAGCATGGAATCGCCAATAATCTCAAAAGCGCGATAATTTCCCCCGGTGAGCATAGGCAGGGTAAAGGTGTTCAACTCATCAACGAATTCGGGATCGGCATAGCCGGCAAGATAACCTGCAGCAGCTTTTACCGGCACAAAAGGAATATCAGTGCGGCCGGAAGCCAGTTTCAAAGCCCGGCGTTTTGCCAGGTAATTGCTTTTGTTATCACTGAGATCTTTCCGTAAAAGATCGTCCAGGGTTAATTTAAAAATATCGCATACCACTTCCAGCACATCGATACGAGGCTCAGCTCTCTCTTCTTCATAGGCTCCCAGGAGGGAACGTTTGATACGAAGCTTATTTGCGAATTCTTCCTGTGTCCAACCGCGCAACTTACGGAGGTATTTCAGATTCTGATTGGAGATTGCCATACTAAACTAACTTATTTAGTGCAAAATACTAATTTTTTTAACATTCCAAAAAAATTGCTTAGACTTTTTTAGGGGGTCCCTTGTTGAGGCCATCCTTCCCGTCTTCCCGCCTTACCGGTAAGACAAATATTTACCGGTAAGGCGGGAAGACGGGAAGGATGCGTTTAAGGCGGTTATTGGCTATTGGTCGGGTTAAAAAAATCAATCTTCCTGTACCCTGCTCATAAAAACTATTGACACTTCAAAAAATAGTATCAATTTTGCAACTTCTATGGCTACAAAGAAAAAAACCGCACGGACCAAAAAAGCGAGTGCACCGAAAGTATCAGGAAAGCAAAAGCCTGTAATACTCATCACCAATGACGATGGCGTAACTGCTCCGGGGATCATGAACCTGGTGGAAGCAGTAAAGGACATGGGAAAGATCGTGGTGGTGGCACCAGATAAACCACAGTCGGGTATGGGACATGCTATTACCATCGGCCAGCCGCTCCGCCTGCAGAAAGTGAACACGTTTGGCGATATTGAAGCTTATTCCTGTACCGGCACACCAGTGGATTGTGTAAAGCTTGCTGTAGACAAAATTCTCCATCGCAAACCCGATCTCTGCCTGAGCGGAGTAAACCATGGCGCCAATCATAGTATCAATGTGATCTACTCCGGTACTATGTCGGCAGCAGTAGAGGCGGCAATAGAAAGTATTCCATCAGCAGGATTTTCTCTCTTAGACTACAGTATTGAAGCGGATTTTTCCGGAGCACGAAAATATGCGCGACTGGTAGTAGAGAAAATGCTGACTACCAAACTTGATAAACATACCGTTTTCAATGTGAACATACCCGCTTTACCGGTCAACCTCCTGAAAGGACTGAAGATCTGCAAGCAGGCTTATGCCAAGTATGAAGAGGATTTTATCCAGCGTGAAGACCCGCACGGGCGCAGATATTACTGGCTCACCGGCGAGTTTGTGAACTTTGACAAAGGAAAGGATACAGATGTGTGGGCCCTGGCCAATGGCTATGTTAGTTTGGTTCCCGTACAATTTGATCTGACAAACTACGTTTTAAAGGCCAAACTGGAAAAACTCTGGAAATGATGCTATTTAAAAGAGATAATCTTCAGCTGGGATTGATCCTGGGATTGATAGGCCCGATACTGGGATTGATCGTTATTTATTTTTTTAAATTTTCCTCCATCACTTTCAGCGATTTCCTGGACGAGTTTTTCAATAATAATAAGCTTATCACTTCCATAGGATCATTGTCATTGCTGGCAAATGTGATCCTGTTCACCATCTTTGTAAACACACACCGGGATAAAACAGCGAGAGGGATATTTTTAGTGACCCTCGTGTTTGGTATTGCGATATTGATATTGAAGATCCTGAATTAAAGCATGAAATACTACATCATTGCAGGCGAGGCATCAGGCGATCTGCATGGCAGCAACCTGATCAAAGAAATCAGGAAGCTCGATACACCCGCGCAGATCCGTTGCTGGGGCGGCGATAAAATGCAGGCAGCAGGCGGCGAGCTGGTCAAGCATTACCGCGATCTTGCTTTTATGGGGTTCACCGAAGTGCTGATGAACCTCCGCACTATTTTCCGCAACCTGAAATTCTGTAAGGAAGATATTATCGCTTATCAACCCGATACATTGATCCTGATTGATTATCCCGGCTTCAATCTTCGCATCGCCAAATGGGCACGCGCACAGGGATTGAAAGTGATCTATTACATCAGCCCCCAGGTATGGGCCTGGAAAGAAGGAAGAGTAAAGATGATGAAGCAGTGCATCGATAAAATGCTGGTCATCCTTCCTTTTGAAAAAGATTATTTTAAAAACAAGTGGAACTGGGAAGTGGAATATGTAGGCCATCCGCTGGTGGAAGTGATTGAAGCAAAACAAGCGGAAAACCCGGGAAAGCCATTTGCCGATAAACCCATTATTGCCCTTCTGCCCGGCAGCCGCAAACAGGAGATACTAAAGAAGCTTCCCATTATGCTCGCTCTTAGCCCGCGCTTTCCTGATCACCAGTTCATCGTGGCTAAAGCACCCGGCGTGGAAGAAAGTTTTTATGATGAGCTGATGAAGAACTACACCAATGTTTCTTATGTGTCCAATCAAACCTATTCATTACTACAGCAAGCACAGGCAGCATTGGTCACTTCAGGCACAGCCACTCTTGAAACCGCTTTATTCGCCGTTCCGGAAGTAGTGTGCTATAAAGGCTCTCCTATCTCTTACGAGATCGCTAAAAGAGTGATAAAGGTGAAATATATTTCGCTGGTCAACCTGATCATGGATAAACTCGTAGTAAAAGAACTGATCCAGCATGAACTGACTGTAGAGAACCTGTACCGCGAACTGAATGAATTGCTGACCAGTGCAGCAAGAAAAGCCCAACTGGCAAAAGATTATAGTGAATTGAAAAAAATATTAAGTGAAGGCGGACATGCTTCCCACAAAGCTGCTTTGTCAATTGTCAATTATCTCCGGGGTAAATAGAACCCGTATTATTTCCGCAATAATTTTATAGCCAGAATGATCAGGCAGATAATAAACACCAGCAGGCTGATACGGTTAATGCCATGCATATAACCGATCCATTTGCTTTTGGGGCGTGATGGGTCTTTCTTTTTGATATATAAATATTCTGCCAGTTGTCTTAAAACTCCCATGAGGCAAAGTTAGGACAATCGTCAATAGTTTTGCGTGAGCGCCGCTCAGCCAGCCAGCACATCCTTTTTCTCCAACAATCTTTCCAGCAGCACCAATTGGTTCTTTGCCCTTACCAGGTTCTGACCTGCATACACCGGCACATAATACCGGTCATTGTTTAAATAATCAGTCAAAAAACGTAAGGCCTGCATATACGTCATAAAAAGAGCTGAGTAAAAGAAA
>CBHEUU010000547.1:0-3771 GCA_965990355.1 uncultured Chitinophagaceae bacterium | reverse complement strand
GCGAAATCAGGGTTTTGATCAGGGGCCAACGCTGTTTGCGCCATGGCAACACTGGCAGACAGGATAAGCGCCAGCATCAACAAACTCCTGTGTATAGATATTTTCATTGTATAGGTTTTTGTCCTTTCAAGATAACAGGTTTTTGGAACATTTTGTTTCCCTAAACAAGGGATTGAGCTTTATTTAACAGAGAATCAATGGCTCATGCGGGAATTTCCCTGTGAAAAAACCGTATCACAAAGCTACTATTCGCTCCGTTAACCGGCCGTTAAATGTTTAGTGGGCTGGGGAAAAGGATGAACGGATTGAAGCATACTGTAGATAAAAAATAAAACAGAGTATGTCTAAAACGACCCCTTCCCGTCTTCCCGCCTTACCGTTAAGAAAAATATTTACCGGTAAGGCGGGAAGACGGGAAAGATGTACTTATTACAATAGTTATTTTGTACCAGTTCCCGGTTTTTGCAGTACCATCACTTCATTGATCACAAAAGTGCTTCCGCTTTCTGCCACAATATTGTATACTGGTTGTTTGCCCTGGCTATACTGTTGTTTATTCCAGACAGTATAAGATTTGTACTGGCTTGTTTGTTCATCGAGGCAAAGTACTTCATCACCTGCTTTTACTTCACCTATTTTCTTTTCACCGGCTTTGGTTAATACAGGATGGTTAGGCGTAGCGCTGAGTTCTTTCGTATCCATGAATAAATCAATGCCAGTAGTAGTAATATCTTCTTTCACAGTAACCAGCAATAAACCGGTTATTGCATAATTCTTTGCTTCATGCACAGTCAGTTCTTTTACTTTTACTGTGAAATGTTTACCGGAAACAGGATCTATTGTTATTACTTCGTCGCCAGGTCGGATATCCCGCATTTGTTTTTGCCGGCCTCCGGCCATTGAAACGTTAGTGTTACCGGGGAAACAAATATCATTACCATAAGTTTCTGCTTCCTTGCCCAGGCTTTTGCCACCATTAGCAGCTTTGAACGATTGAAAGCTGAACTCTTTCGACAGCACATAGGAAAGTTTTAAAGCAAAGAACTTTTCCTGCTGATCTACTTTATCAATGTCTTCAAAAGCTTTTTCCCAAACTTTGGGGTCGGTAGCCATATTCGGAAGGCAGACTTTGTATTGCTGTCCTTTTTCATTGGTATAAAAAACCAGTGCACCGAGGTCCTGCATTCCTTCTTTGAGTAATACTTTATAAATATCCATCCGTTTTTTCAGACCGTCTGAACCGGTAATGAAATAGGGCTTGCGGCCTTCATAGCGGTCAAGCACATACGTGTTCTCGATCTTTACATAAGTATCATTGTCGAGATCTTTTACGGCAAAGGTTTTTATTTTCTCATATTGCTCAGCAGTCATGCCTTTGAGAGCAACAGTACTTTGGGCCATGGTTTGAAACAAGCCAACAAGAATAATAAAGGATACGAACAGCAGTCTTTTCATGATTGTTTGTGTTTTCAGTTTGAATGGCGTAGGTTCTCGATGATTTTTCTTTGTGCTCTTTGTGTCTTTGTGGGCGATATTCCCACAAAGACACCCCGTGGGAATATTTTTTTATTTTAGGATATCTCTTTAAACGCTGCCGCAAAAGCTTCCATCTCATCCATTCTTCCAATGCTCACCCGGCACCATTCTTTGTTATTGAATTTCCAGGAACGTACGCCAACACCGCGTTTGCTCATTTCCTGGATAAATTTCATGCTGTCCATTTTAATAGGGAACAATACGAAATTGGCAGAAGAAGGTATGTATTCATATCCTTCTGCTTTCAATACACTGTAGAGATATTCACGGGATGCGAGCGTTTTGGTCAGTGCTTCTTTCAAAAATTCTTTGTCCTTGTACGCTGCAATAGCTGCCTGCGCAGAAGTCGCGGAAATGCCATTGCCTCCCGGTGTATATTTCTCCACTTTATCCAATGTAACATTGTCGGCAATCATATAGCCGATGCGCAAACCCGCAAAGCCATACAGCTTGGAGAATGTTCGCACCACCATAAGATTCTTCACTCCTTCCCTTACCAGCCTTATCATGGATGCTGCTTTTACATCAGGCAGGTAATCGATATACGCTTCGTCAACAAACACTGGTACTTTTTCCGATACACGCTTGCAAAACGAAACCAGTTTTTCTGTGTCTACCACAGTAGCAGTAGGATTATTGGGATTGCAGATATACACCACATTGGTTTTGGCTGTAATGCTTTTTTCAATCGCATCCAGGTCGGTTTTGTAATCTGCAGTAAGTGGCACTTTGATCCATTCGGCATTGAACTCTGTTCCTTTTTCGGGCAGGTCGCGGTAAGATGGATCTGCAGAAACAATATTTCCTCCTGGTTGATTAAAGCAGATAGCAGTTGCATGCAGCAAAGCAGAAGAACCGGAGGAAAGAATGATGTTGCGATCCGAAACCCCTTCTTCCCTGGCGATCAGTTGCTGCAGTTCGCGGATCTGTGCAAAAGCATACTGGTAACTGTTGCCTAATGCATCTATGGCTGCCTGTTTCGCTTTTTGCGAAGGGCCAAATGGATTTTCATTGGCAAATAAACGGGCTTTAAGATCTGGTGGCAGTCCTTGCGCGATCTTATCTTCCAGAGAAAGATCGGACATGGCAAAAGTAGTGGGCACACCAACAGGAGTAGCTATGGCTTTTTGTAAAAGGGTTGAAGCGAATGGAAGCGCTCCGGCAAGCAATACTCCCTGTTTTAGTAATTGACGGCGTTGAATGTTTGCAGACATTAGAGTATTGTTTTAGTTGTTAAAAATGGAATTATGTGAGCTTATCGTTTGCTATTCTTTCACCGGGTACGCCACCCGCTGTCCTGTTGTTCTCGCATGAATGTCTGCCACTGTTTTTCTTGCTGATTCAAAAGCTCCCGCCATCCATGCATTCAGGTGAGTGGTATGCTCGCCGGCAAAATACACTTGCTTGTCTGGTTGCAGCAAAGCTTTGTAATAAGTTTGCCGCTCCTGTACACTATATACGGCCCAACCACCAAGACTGAATTGTGTTTTATGCCAGCTTACAGAAAATGAATTTTCAAACTCCTTAGGGTATTGCGGATGTATCAGGCTTCCTTTTTGTAAGGCCAGTTTTTCCCTTTCTGCATAAGACAACTCTCCTGTTGCTTTTGCTTTTTCATTGAAATTGTAATAGCCGATCAATACGCCTTTTTTGCCCAGGTAATCATTGGAAGGATAGAAGATCTGCGTCAGTTCATTATTGGTATGGGTGATGCCGCCATAAATATGCTCATCCTCTTCCCAGAAACGCCGCTTGAATTGTAAACCGATCTTGCCGGTGCTGTTGTAAGCTATGAAATCTATTGCCCTGCTGGCATCCGACCCAAAGTTATGATCAATATTGCTGAGAACAGGCAAAGGAATGGTACAAATACAAAGATCAGCCTCCAGTTTTTTCTCGCCCTGGCTGTCTTTATAGCTGATCCGGACCCCTTCCGGAAGATTATGAATAGCAGTTACCTGTGTATTGAACCGGATAAACTTCCCTACTTTTTGTTCAAAAGCCCTGGCTATCTGATCCATACCACCGGTAGCCTGCAACATGGTCATCTGCAGCTCAAACGTATATTCTGCCACATTGTAAAAATCAGGGTCCAGCAAACCTGAGCTGATAATATCTGCCAACTTATGTGCATCGGCTATTTTGCCGGGCTGATCGCCTGCGCCGGGCATTTCTGTATAACCGCGGCGGGAAGAAACCCTATAGAGTTTATCAATATCCAGTCCGCCTTCAGCG
>CBHEUU010000546.1:0-3778 GCA_965990355.1 uncultured Chitinophagaceae bacterium | reverse complement strand
TGGAAGAAGGCCTGCAGGAAACCCTCGCCTGGTATAAGCACAACAATTGGATATAACATTTTATATACTGTTTTAAAACAACAAACATGAGTCAGCAAATACGGAAAGCAGAAGGGAAACTGGGCATATTGACACCCGGAATGGGCGCCGTTGCCACTACATTTATGGCCGGCGTGATTGCCATCAATAAGGGATTGTCCAAGCCGATCGGGTCGCTGACCCAGATGGGCAATATCCGCCTTGGCAAAAGAACAGAAAACCGTAACCCACTGATCAAAGATTTCGTACCTCTTGCAAACCTGAAAGATATTGTGTTCGGTGGCTGGGACCTTTATGAAGATAACGTGTACGAAGCAGCTGTGCATGCAAAAGTGCTGGACCCGCACCTGTTGTTCCAGATCAAACCCGAACTGGAAGCGATCCGTCCGATGAGGGCCGTATTTGATAAGAAATTCGTAAAGAACCTGGATGGCACTTATGTTAAAACAGGCGCTACCAAATGGGACCTGGCCAAACAGGTAATGGATGATATCGAAAACTTCAAAGACGCCAATGACCTCGACCGCGTGGTGCTGGTATGGTGCGGTTCAACCGAAATCTTCTTTGAAGCATCTGAAGTGCATCAAACCATTCAGGCTTTTGAGCAAGGTTTGAAAGACAATGATCCGAACATCTCCCCCAGCATGATCTATGCTTATGCATCTATCAAACTGGGAGTGCCTTTTGCAAATGGTGCACCTAACCTTACCTGCGATATACCTGCACTGGTTGACCTGGCTAAAGAAACCCATACACCTATTGCCGGTAAAGATTTCAAAACAGGACAAACCCTGATGAAAACCATCCTGGCTCCTGGCTTGCAGGCAAGAGCACTGGGTGTGCAAGGCTGGTTCTCTACCAATATCCTTGGCAACCGCGATGGATTGGTACTGGATGATCCTGATAACTTTAAAACAAAAGAAGTTTCCAAACTGGGTGTGCTGGAAGATATCTTCAAACCGGAAGATAATCCAGACCTCTATGGCGATATCTATCACAAAGTACGTATCAACTATTATCCTCCTCATGGTGATAATAAAGAAAGCTGGGACAATATCGACATCTTCGGATGGATGGGCTACCAGATGCAGATCAAGGTAAACTTCCTTTGCCGCGATTCTATTCTTGCAGCACCGATCGTACTTGACCTTGCTTTGTTCATTGATCTGGCAAAACGTGCGGATATGTCTGGCATCCAGGAATGGTTGTCATTCTACCTGAAATCACCGCAAACAGCGGAAGGTTTAAGGCCGGAGCATGACATATTCAAACAGCTGATCAAATTGCAGAATACACTTCGCCACATAATGGGTGAAGACCTGATCACGCACCTGGGACTGGATTATTACCAGGAGCTGGTAGACATTTTATGATCAAAGCAGCAAGAGCCATAGCCACCTGCGGCATCGGTTACATGGGTAAAGGAGGCGGAAGCGTGGCAGCCGCGGCATATTGTGTGGTATGGCTATTGGTTGCAGAAAATATATCAACAGTATGGTCAATCGTTTTGGCATTGGCCATACTGTTTCTCGGTACATGGAGTTCTTATAAAGTGGAGAGTGGATGGGGACACGACAGCAGTAAAGTAGTGATAGATGAAGTGGCTGGTATGATGATCACGTTGTTGTGGGCGCCTGTGGATTTTAAATATGCCTTGGCTGGGTTTATCCTGTTCCGCTTTTTTGATATACTTAAGCCATTAGGTATAAAAAGCGCTGAAAGGTTGCCCGGAGGATGGGGTGTGATGGCAGATGATGTGTTGGCTGGTGTGTATGCTTTCGCCCTTCTCCGGTTGGTGATAGAGACAAAATGGGTCTGATATGACTATTTTCCTAAAGGCTAATGTGGCCTCCCTGATTGCTTCCCTGTGTGATTATTTCATTACTATCATGCTTGTCCAGTTATTCCATGCAGATGTTGTATGGGCCGGCACGGCAGGTACTGTTTGTGGTGGAATAATCAACTTCATGATCGGAAGACACTGGGTGTTCCGCGCAGGAGACCAGGGAGCAGGAAAACAGGCGCTGAGATACCTGCTGGTATGGGCAGGAAATCTGGCATTGAATGCGACAGGGATGTACCTGCTGACAAAACAGGCAGGTATTCACTATATACTGGCAAAAGTGGTCACATCATTATTAGTGGCTGTTGGTTGGAATTATACGTTACAGAGGAAATATGTTTTTTTGAATAATACTAGACAAGATGAAGCGCGTGAAGAGTTTTAAGGAGGTGTGGTTACTTTTTTTATTGGTATTTACCACTACACTATTGTATGCACAAACTACAGTGGTGAAGGGTGTGATACGTGATGCATCCACCGGTTCCCCCCTGCCCTTTGTAAGTGTTTACTTCAAAGGCGCTAAAGGCGTTATCAGTGGAGAAAATGGAAGTTACTCCCTTTCAACTGTTAATCCAAAATTAACCACCATTACTTTTTCGTACGGTGGTTATAAAACGATTGAACGGAAAATTGAAAGTGGTGTGGAGCAGGAAGTGAATATTGAACTGGAACTTCAATCCATGAGCGAAGTGACGGTAAGGAACTCCAAACGTGGAAAATACAGCAACAAGAATAATCCTGCTGTAGAACTGATCCGTAAAGTGGTAGAGCATAGACGTCAAAACCGTGTAAGCTCCTATGATTATGTGCAATACCAGCAATACGAAAAGATCGAGCTTTCACTGACCAATAAACCGGAAAAATTATTAAAGAACAAACTGTTCAAGAACTTCCGTTTCTTATTGGAGAACTCCGATTCAAGCAAAATAGAAGGAAAGGCATTATTGCCGATCTACCTTGAAGAAACATTGTCGGATAAATATTTCCGCAAAGATCCTTCCAAGGAAAAAACTTATGTGCTGGGAAAGAAAAAAGTGAACCTCGGTGAGTTTATTGACAATGACGGCATCAGCCGTTATCTCAACAGCATGTATGCCGACATTGATGTGTATGAAAATAATATCGGCATCCTGGGCAACCAGTTTTTAAGCCCTATTGCTGATGGTGCTCCTACCTTTTACCGTTTCTATATCCGCGATACTGTGGAACTGGATGGTATCAAACTCGTGCAACTCGCATTTACTCCACGCAACCTGAATGATCTTTTATTCAGGGGATCATTGTTTGTTACACTGGATGGCAATTATGCTGTACAGAAAATAACAATGGCTGTAAGCAAGAATGCCAATCTTAACTGGTCAAGGGAATTGCGTATCAACCAGGATTTTGAACGCGGCACAGATGGACGTTACCATGTGATCATGAGTAATATGCTTTCAGAATTCGCCCTGACCAAAAAAGCAGATGGCGGTATACTGGGAGAAAGAACGGTATCCTTTAAAAATTTCACGATCAATCAGCCCGCACCTGATAGTGTGTACCAGGGAAGAGATGTGGTAACCGTGGAGAATCCTGAACAGGCTAAAGACAGTTTCTGGGTTACCAACCGTCATAAACCATTAACAGAAACAGAGTCTTCTGTATATACCAATATGGACAGCCTCATAAAAATGAAATCTTACCGGCGGTTGATGGATTGGGCTACCCTCCTGCTTGCGGGGTATAAATCGTTTGGCATATTTGAAGTGGGACCTGTTAATGCATTCTATAGCTTCAACCCTGTAGAAGGATTCCGTTTGCGTGCCGGCGGACGTACAACGACCAAACTGAGCCCCAATATTTATTTTGAGAACTATGTGGCGTATGGTTTCAAGGATAAGAAATGGAAATATTATT
>CBHEUU010000545.1:0-3781 GCA_965990355.1 uncultured Chitinophagaceae bacterium | reverse complement strand
CATTGTTCGCAGCATGAGCGAAATTGCCGGAAGCGCAGTGATGCTGATCGCAGCGCAATACCTGAGCTCTGCCAACCATGGAAAAGGTGTGTTATTGGGAGGCATTTCCGGTATCGCACCTACCAAAGTAATTATTATCGGTGCAGGTATTGTGGGAGAATATGCAGCAAGGGCCGCTTTGGCACTGGGTGCATCGGTAAAAGTGTTTGACAACAGTGTGTATCGCTTAAAAAGATTGCAGAATAATATCGGTCATCGCTTATGGACTTCCGTGATAGAACCGCGCATGCTGGCCAAGCAGCTAAAAACCTGTGAGGTGGCTGTGGGCGCACTTGGTTCCGAATCAGGCCGCACGCCAATGGTGGTTACGGAAGAAATGGTGAGTAACATGCGTCCCGGTTCAGTAGTGATAGATGTAAGCATTGACCGCGGCGGTTGTTTTGAAACATCAGAGATCACCAGTCATGAGCACCCTATCTTCATGAAGTATGGTGTGATACATTATTGTGTGCCGAATATCCCTTCCGGCTTTTCCCGTACTGCTTCACATGCCATCAGCAATGTACTGATGCCGCTCTTGCTGGAAGCAGGTGAGGAAGGAGGATTTGAAAACCTCGTATGGCACAGGGTGCATTTGCGCAGCGGGATCTATTTGTTCAAAGGGGCATTGACGAATTTTTATCTCAGCGAGAGATTTGATTTGAAATACACCGATTTGAACTTGCTGATCGCGAGTCAAAGATGAGAAGACCTTAACAATACCTTTCCCTGGTTTTCGTACCTTTGCCGCAATGAAAAAATGGATTGCCACATACATTTTATTCGTTAGCTGTATCATTTTCTCCTTAAGTGGCGCGGCCAGTTGCGGCCAGCAGTTTTTTTCTTCCACCAAAGAAAAAAAATCAACCTCTCAGAAAACGCTGACATTCGAGTCAACTGTTTCAGTAAAAACCCCTAAAGCCAATGAAGACCGGCCGGATGAGTTGTGCGGTTCTTTCATGAATGTTCATGCGCAGGGTTTTTCGCAGGTTGCTCCTTTTCTGCCCGAGGAATATCCTGTTGTGTTTCCGGGTACAATTGCCCCGCAGTCAATTGCAGTGCCAGTTGCAGCGGTGCAAAACGGATACCTTCTTCATTTATTTCCTTCTCATTATTTCTGGTAAGCCGGCTCTGTAGTGATGATTCTTCCGGGATAATGATGGAAGATGCAGAAAAATTAATTCATCCTCTGTAGCGTGTTTGACGATACAGGGGTTGGTGCGTCTGCCGGAGTTTTAACGCAGGCAGATATTTGTGAACGTGTAAATCATTCCGATGCTTCATTTACCTCATCTGATAACGGACCTTGGACTTATACTTGGTGCAGCAGCAGTTGTTACCATTATTTTCAAATGGCTGAAACAACCATTGGTACTTGGTTATCTTATTGCGGGCTTTTTAGTAGGGCCTCATTTCACCGTGTTTCCTACTGTGGCCGAGACTGAGAACATAAGCGTTTGGGCGGAGATCGGGGTTATCTTCCTTTTATTCAGCCTGGGGCTTGAATTCAGTTTTAAAAAATTATTAAAAGTGGGTACACCTGCTTCAGTCACTGCACTGGTGGAAGTATTGTTTATGTTGATGATCGGCTATGTGGCAGGCTCATTAATGGGCTGGTCGAAGATGGATAGTATTTTCCTGGGTGGTGTATTAAGTATTTCTTCCACTACTATCATCATCCGGGCATTTGAGGAGCTTGGTGTGAAGGGGCATAAGTTTGCCAGTCTTGTGTTTGGTATCCTGATCGTGGAAGACCTTGTAGCTATCGTACTGCTGGTATTATTATCGACCCTTGCAGTAAGTACACAGTTTGCGGGCACAGAAATGTTGATGTCTGTGGCCAAACTGGTTTTCTTCCTGGTGTTATGGTTTATCTCCGGCATATTTTTCCTGCCTACTTTTTTACGGAAGACAAAAAAAATCATGAATGATGAGATGCTGTTGATCACTTCCCTGGCATTATGCATTCTTATGGTTTGGCTCGCTACGATCGTAGGGTTTTCACCTGCATTGGGTGCATTTATCATGGGCTCTATTTTAGCAGAAACAGTGTATGCAGAAAAAATAGAACACCTGGTGAAATCAGTAAAAGACCTGTTTGGCGCAGTGTTCTTTGTATCGGTAGGTATGCTGTTTGACCCGCAGATGCTGGCCAAATATGCACTGCCGGTAGTGGTGATCACAGTAGTAACGATCATTGGCAAAGCAATCAGCACTACAGCCGGAGCACTTATTTCCGGTCAGCCGCTGAAGTCTTCGGTACAGGCAGGGATGAGCCTTTCACAGATCGGCGAGTTCTCTTTTATCATTGCCACATTGGGATTGACATTAAAAGTAACAAGTGATTTTCTTTACCCGATCGCGGTGGCGGTATCTGCCATTACCACGTTCACTACACCGTATATGATCAAAGTGTCTGAACCATTATATGAATGGCTTCAAAAAAAATTACCTGATTCATGGACAAGCGCCATACACCGTTACAGCAGCCGGGCGCAAACGATCTCCAGCAGCACCGACTGGCAGGTGTATGTAAGAAGTGGTATGGTGAACACGGTATTGGTGTCCATCATTACCACGGCGATCGTAATGTTATCATCCCATTATCTTCTGCCTTTTACAAGGAACAGGCTGGGTGATAATACCTGGACCACAGTTATCGGCGCGGTTTGTACACTTGTCTTTATGGCCCCGTTCTTATGGTCATTAGCGGTGAAGCAGCACCGGAAAGACCTGGTACAAAAATTCATGAGCCAAAACAGGTACCGGACAGGTATGTTATTGCTGCAATTGTTTCGCACGGCAATCGCTATTTTCCTGATCGGCTTCCTGCTCGACAGGTTCTTTTCACCACAAGTAGCGTTTGCGGTTACTATAGCGATGTTGCTGCTGCTGATCATTTTCTCCAAACGTATACAGCTTCTTTATGGACGCATACGTGCCCGCTTTCTTGCAAACTATAATGAACGTGAAGAGCAAAAAGCAAAAAAGGATTTGCTGGCTCCTTGGGATGCGCATATGGCAGAGTTTGTTTTAACAGCAGACATGCCGGGTGTGGGCAAGACGTTAAAAGAGCTTGGCTGGAGAGAGAAATACGGCATCAACATCGCGATCATTGAAAGAGGCAGTATAGTGATCAATACACCTAAGCGCGGACAAAGGGTTTTCCCCGGAGATGCATTGTTTATGATTGGCACGGATGATCAGTTGGACCAGTTCAAAGCAGATATGGAAGCCGGAAGATCATTGATGGTGGAGAAGAAACCGGTGGAAGTGGTGTTGGAACATTTCAAAGTCACTGATGATTCTGTGTTTGCTAACAAGAATATACGGGAAGGAGAGATACGGGAGAAGATACATGGTATAGTGGTGGGAATAGAAAATGAAAACGGAAGGATCGTAAATCCGGATTCTTCTTACGTGATACAACCGGGGGATACGGTTTGGGTAGTTGGGGACAAGCTACGTTTGTTATCATTACAGAAATCGAAACAGCTTGTTTAACAGAACAGAAATAATAGTCTTCACTCATAAGGGCACCCTTCCCGTCTTCCCGCCTTACCGGTAAAAAATTTGCTTACCGTTTTTTATTCTTACCGGTAAGGCGGGAAGACGGGAAAGGGTCGTTTTGAAAAGAGCTTACTTTCCTAATTTGTAGCCTCCGTTAACCAATCGTTTTTTCTTCAAAAACCTATTCCCAACGGGATAGGTTTTTCTTTTCGCATTCATTTTGAATTTGTTG
>CBHEUU010000544.1:0-3792 GCA_965990355.1 uncultured Chitinophagaceae bacterium | reverse complement strand
CTTTTTAAACGCTGCAGGTAATATTCCGTCTTTACTCATTGCATACATCACACGGGGATTGCTCAGCAATAACACATTCACATAAGCCAGTACGGCAACAAATAGAAGGATCGAAGCAATGGTCCTTCCGGTTGGGCCAAACATTTTTTCTACCACAATGGAAGCAATGCCTCTTGAAGTTTTCAATTGCTCAAAACCAATTGCATTATAGTAGGCATAACTTACTGCGAGATAAAGAAGGATGATGATCATGATACCGATGAAGATCCCGCGGGGAATCGTTTTCCGGGGCTCGTGTATTTCTTCTCCAAAATTGATGGTTTGCTGGTAACCTCCATAAGTAAAGGAAACAGCGATCAATGCCACTCCAAAAGAACGGACATAATCCATTATCCCAAAACTGCCGGAAGAAGCGGTTACCACATTGTTGCCGCCTTCCACAAAAAAGATGGAACTGATCAGCAGCACCAGCATACCGATCTTAATGATCATTAAAATATTCTGGGCAGTGGAGCTCATTCTTAATCCCATCAGGTTAACTCCATAAAAAATGATGATAGGCACCATGGCAATGAGCGCACGGGTAGTGGATCCGGGATCAGCTTTGAACAAGACCTGCGAAATATATTCACTTCCCACCAATGCCACACCGGCCATGGAAGCCGCATTGGAGATAAGGATAATGCAATTGATGGAGAAGGCAACAGAAGGGTGATAACATTCGGCAAACACTTTATAATAACCACCGGTAACAGGAAAGCGGGAACCTATCTCGGCATAAGTGAGCGCACCGCACAAAGCCACCAATCCGCCTGCAAACCAGGCAAGAAAAAATAAGAGCGGGGTAATGGCTGCATTGGCGGCATCGGCAGAAGTTCTGAAGATCCCCATACCGATCACCAGACCTACAACGATCATGGTCAGGTCAAAAAGACCCAACTTGTTTTTTTCTGTCATGCGCATGAAGATAGGGGTTTCCCACAAAGCCCACAAAGAGCCACAAAGAAAATATTGAAGTGATCTATTTATCCGATATTATCCTTTGTGGCTCTTTGTCGTCTTTGTGGGAAATCAATTTGCCAAACGGTGCGAACTACTTCCGTCTTCACGGGTGAATACTGGCAAATGGTTATCATAGGGTTTATCTTCAATAAAAAGGTATCTACCCATTCGCCGGTAGCAGCATGGGTCATATCACCTGTTGCCAGCAACAACTGGTCACCAAAAGAATCCAACAGCGTGAGCGGGCCGGTGAAATAAGTGATGACTACCTGGTGTTGTGATCTGTCTCCCAGATCAGACCAGGCGATCTCAAACTGATGTGATTGAAAACCGGGTTGTGTCTGGCCCGGCACCAGCTCTTTTATCCCGGGTATAACTCCATTCAGTCCGACAATATAAAGCCCGACAGAAAAGCCCACTTTATAATGAAGTGAATTGGCCTTGGGATTATTAGCTATCAATTCCTGTAATGTGCGCAACTGACCACCCGGGTTATACGCCTGCGCCTGCATACAGAATTCCTGGTAAGAATCATTAAAGACATCCTTTTCAAAACTACTGGAAGAAAATGTATCGATTTCCTGGCGGAAAGCAAGTTTGATAAGTGCTCGTGACATAACAGTTCATTTAAAAAATGAGGAATGGCTTAGGCAGCAACATACAGTGTATGCACAAGATCATAACCTCCTGAGGAATTAACCGTAACTGTTGCCAGCTCATTATCGAGGGAATTGCTGATGATGCTGTCAGTAGTATTTGTCGTATCTGGCTGCCCATGCGTTGAATAAAGCGAAGTATTGCACACCACCGAATTGATCGCATCAGGAAAAGCGATTTGTGAAGTGAGCTTCAGCGTGCTGCTAACATATACCTGCACGTGAATATGGATACAACGGCCGCTATACCAACCCGGATAAATGGATACAAAACTGACTTCTCCGTTGCTGTCGCTGATCTGCCGGCCGCGGCAAAAAACCAGGCTGCTGTTATTCTGCGTACCGAGATAACCGGTATTAGTGTAACCGGAATAATAACCATCTTTATCACAATGCCAGATATCAACAACAGCATTGGACAATACAGCACAGCTATTATTCACGTTCTTCACTACGATCTTAATATTGAGCGGAAGGCCTGTTTTTCCGTCTGCAATACTCGTCCGCTGGATAGCTGAGCCGCGACTGCTATACAACGGATAAGGACCATCTGTTTCAGTGTCTGTAACAGAACAACTACCGGAGTCTGATCCGGAGCTGGGATCATCAGTAGTGTCATCTTTTTTGCAGGCATCCAGTACGGGGATGATTCCAATTGCGCCGATAAAGCCGGCTGTTTTTTTCAGGAAATTCTTGCGTTCCATAGCGTCGCTTTTTTTGGTGAAATGTGCCAAACTGTTTACGCTATAAAAATGATATTTAATAGAGCGACGCTAAAAAAACATAGACGAATGGACAGGATGTACCGGCCAATCAATATTTAACAACCGGGCAATCCAGCGTATTTACTTTTCCAAAACGTAAAATAACATTTAGTGTGTGACTATAATAGCCATCTCCTTTCCTGGGATTGGCTGCATGGCTGAACCCATCGAGATAATCGGTAGAAATACGGCGGTAATTTGTTTCCAATCCAATACCAACCCTGTCGGAAATAAAATAGCGTACACCTGCAACAATGGGAACTATAAATTGTCCGCGGGGCGGATCATGCTGGAGATCTTCACTAAGCCCAACAGTAGTTTCTGAGGTGGACAGGAAATATTCGGAATTAAAACGGCTCCAATCACGTTCAACTTTAAGGAAGGTATAACCAATACCCACTCCTATATAAGGTGCTAATTTGCGGTTGGTGTAATTGCGGTTCAGGATATTCCATTCCACCATACCACTTACCTCTGTAATAGGTGTATTAAAATTCAAAGCGCGTTGCTGGCGGTATTCAGGTTCTGAATATTTTGCATCATCACCTTTCAGTGAACCTAGCGCGAGGTTGAGACGCCAGCCAAAACCCGCGCTAATCAGTTTTCCTCCAAAGATTTGAAGAGCGGGACGAAGAGTTTTGTAAGAGCCCATTTTTTCCGGAGTAAGATCTCCGTTGTAAACGAATACTCCGGCGCCTACTCCAAATTGCCATTTAGGTACGTTCTCAAAAATCTGACCTCTGACTCCATAACCGATCACTAACAGCAATAGAAGGGCTGTACTGTGCTTGCAGTAATTCATACAATGCTAATTTTTCCTTTAAATGGTAAAGCAGTATTGGTTGGGTGTCCGGGGCTTGTCCCGGACTACGATCCGGGGATGAGAGGTATGCTTGTTCTTAACGAAAAAAACGCCCTTTCATTTTCGCCGTTTTGTTAAAGTCTTGCACTAAATGCAATTTCCAAGCCAAGCTATAAGGAGGAAAGAATAAAGGGAAGATGTAATATGTTTCTAGCTGTTTGCTTTCCATTGTTTAATGAAACCGGTATAGCTATCGCTGACAGGCAGTTCGGCCCCTGATTCCAGTTTCACTTTTCGGTTTTGAATGGAAACCACTTTTCCCGAAGCTATTACATAGCCGCGGTGGATGCGGCTGAATTTATGAGGTGGAAGTTTTTCCAGCACACCCTTTAACGTCATAAGTGTAAGAATAGGCTTTGCCTGATTGAGATGGATCTTTATATAATCTTCCAGGCTTTCAATGTATTCGATATCTGCGAGCCTTACTTTAAGCATCCGGTATTCGGAATAAACAAATAAATGATCCGTTTCCGTTTCTGCAGGTTTGTTTTTATACTCTTGATATTCC
>CBHEUU010000543.1:0-3799 GCA_965990355.1 uncultured Chitinophagaceae bacterium | reverse complement strand
GTTTACAAAAGATATTCCAGGTATAGTATTCGATGGCCGATCGATACCTGTAAACCCTTTTCCATTGTCACCCCGGACCTGGTTTAGGCCGCTTACAACTTTAAAGAATATAAGATCCGGGGTCTCTCAGCGCTGCATTCGCTTCAAATCAATAAGTCTTACGCTTAGAAAATAATGCAGATGGGGGAGACCCCGGATCTTAGCGAACTACAGCAGCATGTGAACTAAACCAGGTCCGGGGTGACAATGGAAAAGGAACTACTGATCCGGCCATCGGCCACTCGAACATCGGCCATCGAATAACCATTATCCCATCTACAATCTATATTTGCCGAATGAAGCTCATCTTCGCTACCAATAATCAGCATAAAGTAGAAGAGATCCGTCACAGTATCGGTCAACAATTTGAATTGCTGACATTGAAAGAAGCAGGCATTGATGTGGACATCCCTGAACCGCATGATACAATTGAAGCAAACGCTTCAGAAAAATCAAAGACCATTTACAGGATGACAAACACCAACTGCTTCAGCGAAGACACCGGGCTGGAAGTAGCCGCATTGAATGGTGAACCCGGCGTGAAGAGCGCCCGCTATGCAGGGGAAGACAAAGCATTTGATAAGAACATTGACAAACTGCTGCACAAGCTGGAAGGCAAGGATGATACCCGCGCGCGTTTCAAAACGGTGATCTCACTGATCATTGACGGAAAAGAAACCCTGTTTGAAGGCATTTGCAATGGCAGGATCATCCGGGAAAGAAAGGGTTCCAAAGGATTTGGCTACGACCCTGTTTTCGTTCCCGATGGCTCAGAAAAGACCTTTGCGGAAATGGAACTGGAAGAAAAAGACCGGTACAGCCACCGGGCAAAAGCCACTCAAAAACTGGTAACATTTTTGAATATTTTAGACAGGAAAGTATAGAGCAACCAGTTGTTTACCAGAACAGAAGCGACTGTTATTTTGTTTTTCAAGAAACATATTTTAATATTACTGACGATCAGTAATTTATCATTGAGCATCAATCCCGGCCCACAAAGAAGAAATAAACAAGAATTTGACTCCTCAAAGCAACCATAATATTCCCGAAAGCGACTTAATCAATGGATGCATAGAAGGTAACCGGCGAATGCAGGAAGAATTGTATCGCCGATTTTCTCCACGTATGTATGCTGTTTGCCTCCGTTATGCTGGCAATACCGAAGAAGCTGAGGATATTTTACAGGAAGGTTTTATCAAGATTTTTAAAAAACTGGATAGCTTCCGGAATGAAGGCTCTTTCGAAGGCTGGATACGCCGGATCTTCGTAAACACAGCCATCGAACACTTCCGCCGCAAACGCTATCTGCAGCCGGTAACGGAAAAAGAAGAAAACACCCTGGAAGGAAACTACCTGTCTGTACTGGATAATCTCGCAGAACGCGATATTATGGAACTGGTACAGCAATTATCGCCAGGTTACCGCACTGTTTTCAATATGTATGTGGTAGAAGGATATACCCACAAGGAAATTGGCGATATGCTGGGCATCAGTGAAGGCACCAGCAAATCACAATTGTCCAGGGCAAAAGTGATCCTCCAGGATATGGTCAGAAAATTTATTGAAAAAGAAAGTCAAAGCAGTATAAAATCATGAGCAGCGCAAGGGACAAAATGTTGAATTATGAAGCAGTTCCGCCCCAGGGCACCTGGGACAAAATTGCTGCTGCCCTTGATGAAGCCCAGCAGGGCGATCAATTTCCTGCACGGCTTCATTCCATGGAAGTAACTCCCCCTGCGATGGCCTGGGAAAAGATCGCTGCTTCACTGGAAGAAGAAGTGAAACCGGAAACAAAACTGGTCCGTCAGCCCCGCATCCCTGCTTTCCTGCGTTATGCAGCAGCTGCAGTGGTGATCGGCGCCGTGGCCTTTGGCATTCTGCGGTGGACAGGAAATACTGACAGGAACACTACCGGTACTGCCGCTGCCAACGTGCAATCAGATTCCGGTCGGGCAGTTGCCAGCACGCCTCCTGCAGATACACCAAAAACAATCAATACTGAATCAGATACGGATGCACTTGCGTTGGAGCAAAGCAAAAATCTTATCGCAAAGCTCGACCGCCCGGCCAGGAGTCAGTCACGCAGATCCAACCCTGTTTATCCTGCTGCCAGCAAAGTATCTTCAGCTATTTATACTTACAATGATCATGTTCCTTCCATGGCAGACCGCTATATCATGCTGATGACACCAGATGGCAATCTTATCCGGATGTCAAAGAAATGGGGAAGCCTGGTTTGCTGTGTGTCTGGTGAAGATCCGGATGCCGATTGCAAAGACCAGTTAAAGAAATGGCAGGAAAAAATGGCGACGTCCTCCTTAACTACTTCGGCGGGGAACTTTATGGATATTATCAGCCTGGTAAGTTCGCTCGAAGAAGGAAGTGATCTGTGATACCATTTATTTTTATCTCCCACAAAGTCACAAAGCCCCACAAAGGATTTATTTTTGAGAATGGCAAGGATTAAAATAGACATGCCGGGATCATTCTCTTTCTCTACATTAATTCCGGTGCGCATCAGCGATATCAATTATGGCGGGCACGTTGGCAATGATGCCGTATTATCCCTGATACATGAGGCGAGAGTGCAGTTTCTGAAAAGCTTTGGTTATGGTGAACTGGAATTTGCAGGCACAGCGCTGATCATGACTGATGCAGGTATTGAATTCAAAAGAGAATTATTTTATGGCGATACGGTAAATGTTTCTGTAACTGCAAGTGATTTCAGCAAAGTGGGATTTGATCTTTTTTATAAACTGGAAAAAGAGGTGGATGGACAAGCCCAGGTTGTAGCGCTGGCTAAAACGGGAATGATTTGTTATGATTACAACAAGAAAAAAGTAACCGCCATTCCTGAAGAAGCAAGAGTAGCACTGGCATTGTGAGCAGATATTATCCTCGATTATTTATTCCATATCTCCCAACTCTCGTCTGCCTGTATCTCCAGCATATCATAACCGTTCTTGATCACAGCACCCCTCTCCGCTCCCATTTTAAGGAACAGCGTTTTTTCGGGGTTATACACCATGTCAAATAAATAATGCTTTGGCGTCAATGCCTCATATGGAATGGGCGGAGCTTCAGTGATATTGGGATACATTCCCAATGGAGTAGTGTTAACGATCAATGTATACTCCTGCATGATGGCAGGTGTAAGCTGCTCATAGGAAAAATTATGCACGCCGGGTTTGCGGGAAACATAACGGTAGGCCAGTCCCATTTTCTGCACAATATATTGCACTGCTTTGGATACGCCACCCGTGCCCAGTATCAATGCTTTTTTATGATGAGGTTGCCATTGTTCAAGAAGTGAGCGTTCAAAACCGAGCACATCTGTATTATAGCCTTTTAGTTTTCCATTCCGGATATCAATGCAATTGCAGGCCCTGATAGCCTGCACCAGTTCGTTTTCAGCATGCAGATAGGAAAGCACCTGTTCCTTATAAGGAATGGTTACGTTCAATCCGCAGAGCTCAGGATGTTGTTTCAGTAATTGCGGTAAATCTTCTATGGAAGACAGGGGAAATAATTCATACCGGCAATCGCTCAACCCTTCCCTTTCAAATTTTTCCGTAAAATACTTTTTGGAAAAGGAATGTGATAGTGGATAACCGATAAGACCATATAAATGCATCAGGAACCTTTTTTATCGAGGAACAAACTGAAAGTATCTCCCCTGAGACCAATACGCATTGCTTCCATTGCGATCACTTCGGAAGGAGCAATATTTCCCAGGTTCACATTGCAACCCAGCAGTTCG
>CBHEUU010000542.1:0-3802 GCA_965990355.1 uncultured Chitinophagaceae bacterium | reverse complement strand
CCGGCTCGTGGGCCAACAATGCTTCAAACGCTACTCTTGCTGCTGCATCATTTCCCTGTTTGATGTATTCCAACGCTAAAGCATGCCGTAAAAAGCTATCATGCGGGCTTTTTTGCAGGAATTCTTTTAATTTTTCTACCCGATCCATTGAAATAAAAAATTTGCCCGGAAATGACCGGATTTAATTTTGCATCGCTTATCTTTGTTTAGTTGCATAAACAACTATTAGCTAACGATTCAAAACAATAGTATGAAGATCTTAGTTTGTATCAGTAAAACACCGGACACAACGGCAAAAATAACTTTCACCGGCAACAACACGAAATTCGATACCAATGGCGTGCAATGGATCATCAACCCCTACGATGAGTGGTATGCACTGGTAAGAGCAATTGAGCTAAAAGAAAAAGACCCTTCTTCCATTATTCATCTTATTACTGTAGGTGCTGCTGATGCAGAGCCTATCATCCGGAAAGCACTGGCCCTGGGTGGTGATGAAGCATTCCGTGTGAATGCCGATAGCCACGACAGTTTTTATATCGCTTCCCAGATAGCGGCCATTGCTAAAGAAGGCGCTTACGATCTTATTCTTACCGGTAAAGAAACCATTGATTACAACGGATCCTCCATTGGCGGTATGGTAGCTGAATTGCTGGACCTCCCCTATATCTCCCTCGCTTCGAAATTTGAACTGGATGGAAGCAAAGCCACTGTTACCCGCGAGATAGAAGGCGGGGAAGAAACTGCAGAAGTGAATCTGCCGGTAGTAGTGAGTGCAGCAAAAGGTATGGCCGAACAACGTATTCCCAATATGCGCGGCATTATGGCGGCCAGAACAAAACCCCTGAAAGTAACGGAACCGGTTGCAGTGGAAGCACTGACCAGTGTTACAAGTTTTGATCTTCCTCCTGCCAAGGCCGGAGTTAAGCTGGTAGCTGCAGACAATGTGGACGAGCTCGTCCGCTTATTGCATGAAGAAGCCAAAGCCATCTAACGACACCATACTATAATTTTTAAACTTGCACTATGTCTGTTTTAATATTTGTTGATATAGCCGAAGGCCAGGTAAAAAAAGCATCACTCGAAGCACTGAGTTATGGAGCTAAAGTGGCCGAACAATTAGGCACCGCTGCCGAAGGAGTTGTGCTGGGTACTGCCAAAGAAGATCTCGCTGCATTAGGCAAATACGGGGTCAGCAAGATCCATCATGTAAATAATCCGGCACTCGATCATCTCGATGCTCAGGTATATACTAAAGTGATCGCACAGGTGGCCCAGGCTACTTCCGCTACTGTGATCGTGTTCCCTAATAATATGGATGGAAAATCCATTGCGCCACGCCTCTCCGCACGGTTAAAAGCCGGATTTATTTCCGGGGCCGTGGCATTGCCCGATACCAGCAATGGGTTTACTGTAAAGAAAAATGTATTCTCCGGAAAAGCATTTGCCAATATCAGCATTTCCACACCGGTAAAGGTGATAGCACTGAATCCGAATGCTTATCCTGTTAAGACAGGGGAAGGCACTGCAACCGTGGAAGCGTTCAATGCAACAGTAGATGCACCGAAAGTGAAAGTGATCAACTCCACCAAAGCCAGTGGTGAAGTACCTTTAACAGAGGCAGAGGTTGTGGTAAGTGCAGGCCGCGGATTAAAAGGCCCGGAAAACTGGGGCATGGTAGAAGACCTTGCAAAAGTGTTGCATGCAGCCACTGCCTGCAGCCGTCCTGTAGCTGATGCCCATTGGCGTCCGCATGGTGAGCACGTAGGCCAAACCGGCATTGCTATTGCACCTAATTTATATATTGCTATCGGTATTTCAGGTGCTATACAACACCTGGCGGGTGTGAACAGAAGCAAGGTGATCGTTGTTATCAATAAAGATGCTGAAGCGCCTTTCTTCAAAGCGGCTGATTATGGAATTGTAGGTGATGCATTTGAAGTGGTGCCCAAATTGACAGAGGCGATTAAAAAGCTGAAAGGGGTTTCTTGAAAATCCCGGAGATAAGATCAGAATTCAAAAGCGGAAATTTGAAAAAATACACCTTTTCGAATTTTTACTTTTGAATTTTGATTTTTATTCAGTTGGGGATCTTATATAATATGAAAACGGCTGGAAGAAAGTGTTCTGCCGGCTTTTATGGGACTAAAAATCCGGACTTTCAAACCACCCATTTTTACCCAAAAAGCCTTAGTTTCGTGTGATATTTTATGAAGAAGATAGAACTGGAAATAGTGGCCTTATCCCACAGTATTACCCAAACGCACTCCTATGCAGTGGTATTGGGTGAGGTGAATGGATTGCGGCGTTTACCAATTGTGATAGGTGGCTTTGAAGCACAAGCCATAGCGGTAGCCTTGGAAAAAATGAATCCAAGCCGCCCATTGACGCACGACCTCATGAAGAACTTTCTGAATGCTTTTTCCATTGACCTGCATGAAATCATTATCTGCGATCTGCAGGAAGGCATTTTCTACTCAAAGCTGGTTTGTTCCTCTGAAAACGATACTATCGAAATAGATTCCCGCACATCCGATGCACTGGCACTGGCTGTTCGCTTTGGTTGTCCTATTTATACTTACGAGAACATCCTGGAAAGTGCAGGCATCTTAATGGAAGATACAGGCGGCAAGAAAAAGAAAAGCAAGCAGGAAGTAATGGTGGAGGAGCAGGGCAATACAGGTAATGAAGATCTGAAGACCATGAGCATTGAAGAACTGGACACACTGCTGAATGATGTGCTGGAAAGTGAAGACTATATCAGGGCCATTGCAATCCGGGATGAAATAAACAGCCGCAAAAGAAAACGCTAGATTCCCACACCTTTTAAATTATCGCAACAGTGGTCGTTTTTCCCAATGCGAAAATCAACCTGGGGCTTCGCATCCTTGCAAAAAGAACTGACGGCTACCATGACCTGGAAACGGTCTTTTATCCTCTCTCCTTTTATGATGCGCTGGAGATCATCCGGCAACCTGCAGGCAGCGGACTGTCTTTTACTTCCGGGGGGCTTTCTATTGCAGGTGAAATAAATGACAATCTCTGTGTAAAAGCTTACAACTTATTAAAAAAAGATTTCCCTGCTATTCCTCCTGTGCAGATGCACCTGCATAAAGCTATTCCTTCCGGAGCCGGACTGGGCGGTGGAAGCGCAGATGCTTCGTTTGTTCTGAAGCTATTGAATGAAATGATGGCCCTTGGCTTGTCCACTGAACAGCTATTACAGTATAGCCTGCAACTGGGCAGCGACTGCCCTTTCTTTATCATCAACAAACCTTGTTTCGCAACCGGCAGAGGAGAAAGATTGGAAACAATAAACATTGATCTTTCGGATTACTGGTTCGTTATTGTCAATCCCTGTATTCATATTCCTACCGGTCCGGCATTTTCCTGGCTGCAACCTGCAGCGCCCGCTATTTCCCTCAAAGAAATTATCACTTCGCCTGTTGATACATGGAAAGACAAACTTGTCAATGATTTTGAAGCACCTGTTTTTGCGCGCTACCCGGAAATAAAAGCGATCAGGGAAAAGTTGTACAGCAATGGCGCTGTATATGCTTCTATGAGCGGAAGTGGCAGTACTGTATATGGTATGTTCCCCAGGAAGACAGAGTTGGATATATCTTTCCCTGAAAATTATTATATAAAACAATTGAAAGCCTGAGCAGAAGATCAGGTGTTTAATGTTTTACAGCCACAAACATTGTCCTGTTAAATACAGAAGTATAGTTGTGCGGAACCAGGTCGCCAGTATAATCAAACTGTTCGAACACACTGTTAAACCCTACATCTTGCAAGGCCC
>CBHEUU010000541.1:0-3807 GCA_965990355.1 uncultured Chitinophagaceae bacterium | reverse complement strand
GGACATAGGGCAGGCTTTGCACCGGATCAGTTAAAGGTTGGGCTGCATTCGCCGTGTTATGTCGCGGCGACCAATGAGGCTGCCATCGCGGATTATTATCCAGGGTATGCAGAACTCTGGACCAAATTAGGCAAAGAACGTGGCTGGCCGCCAGTGACTAAATCACAGTTTGACAGGCTGATCGCACCTAAAGGCGTATTAGTCGTGGGTGGACCTGATCAAGTGGCTGAAAAATTACTTCAGCATAGTGAAGCTTTAGGCGGTGTGGACCGGTTTACCTTTCAGATGGATAATGCAGGCCTTAATCACCAACAATTAATGTCTTCGATAGAGTTGATCGGTAAAAAGGTTATTCCTGCAGTCAAAAAAAATGGGTAGGACAGAGAATACATAAACTCGAAACTGGAACACGGAACTCATTATACAGGGTGGCGGTAACGTGACGGTAATCATGAACCCCGTACAAACCAACTTACGTATTCATACTGCCGGTATGTGATTGGAAATATTATTTACTGATGTCATTTACATAGATAATCATATCCTGTATGGGAGCCTGCAACACATCTTGCAATTTGCCAACGATCGTGTGTGTTGCCGGCAATGTATTATGCGCATCGAGTGCTGCCTGGTTTTCCCAACGCTCGTACAATACAAATTCAGTTGGATTGCCTTCCACGGTATGAAAGTGAAAATCGATATTACCTTTTTCCCTTCTTACAGCCGGCACAAACGGCTCAAATAAACTGATCATTGCTGATTCCTTACCGGGTTTTACCGAAAACCGTACAATCAATGTTACGTATGGCTTATGTGATTGTTTTATCTTCTGTTGATTATCGGGCCACAGCTCTGTTAAATAATTCATCTGTATCGGTGCTGACAGGTCGCCATTGGTAAGAGCAAATGCAGCTTTTGTATAATCCTTTTCGAAATGAGATTGGAGTTGTTCACGGTTTTGCCAACGCTCATAGATATAAAAATCAACGGGCTTATTTTTGTCTGTGTACAATTCCATCTTGTAATTACCGCTTTCATTCCACGCGCCCAGTACATCCGCCTGTAGCGCTTTCTTTGCCTGGTTAACACTTGAAGACTTTGCGGATACCTTTACGAGCATCGTTACTACTTCGTTTGTCACACCTGCTTTCGGACCAGCCGCTGGCTTTGGTTTCTTCAAAACAACTTCTGAAAGTTCAATCAGGTTGCCCCATGGATCAGCGATAAAAGCAAGCTTACGCTTAATGTCTTCTAGGTAAAAAATATCGCCTACCATGGTCACTCCTCTTTTTTTGAGTTCGGCTACTGTTTTTTCTATATTCTTTACATGAATACAGATATGATGCAGACCTGGTGCTTCCAGGCTTTCAGCCAGGTCCTTATAAGTTGGTTGTGGTTTTAATTTTCCACCTGCGAGTATCTCTACCCAAAAGCTATTATCGTTTGCAGGCGCCAGGTAAGCGAGTTTCTCATCCGCATAAGGCCATTCGTGGATCACACGGAAATCCAATTTCTCTATCCACCATTTTTTTGCGGCTTCATAGTCCGGTACGCGAATTCCAACGTGGTTGCCCGAAACATCGGCCAAAGGGCTCGATGGATTTAGTTTGGGCATGTTGAAGCCGGTCGCTTCATCGTTATGTTGTGCAAGGGTGCTGTTGGTCGACAGGATCATTGCCACTGCAGTGATCATTGCCAGGAAAAAATGTTTCATAAATGTTGTTTTTGATTTGATGACACAAATATCACCCGCCGAACAGCTGGTATCGATAGCAATAGCAAACGACATTTTATGAAAATCAAAGAGCCACACAAACCTGGCGGATCGACTCAATAAGAAAGGCGGGAGTTTTACTTCCCGCCTTTCTATTGTTGATTAATACGATTGAATTGGGTTCAACTGTTATTTCACCGGTTGATTGGATAATACCGATTGAAAGAATATATCGGGATCGATCAGTGTATAGCGTATACCTTCCGTTTCATCGCAGATGGATCGAATATCGGTATTGCCGCCTTCGATCACCTGCTGGTCATTTTTCTGTTGATCGGTAAATTGAATGATGTGGCCATTACCCACCTGTTGCATGGCTGCCAATACATATAAACTAAGCAAGCCCCCTTCACCAATATTTATCAGCCGGTCTATGCGACCATATTTATCAACGATCTGCCTTACCATTGCTTCTGCATCCTTTGCATGGAAAATATCGGCCAGTCTCACATCGGCCATAGGGAAATTTTCTTTGCAATGATTGGCCAATTGCATTTGTTTATTGTCAGTACCCGGACCTGCTATAGCCACTACGGTCTGATTCCGAAACAACAGGTACTTCAGCGTAGCTGGCCCGATTTTTTCCGAAACACCACACACCAGCCAAACCTTTTGCATTTTCATGATCGTTCTTTTCAATAATAAAAATAATTTACCGGCTTCACAGAGCACATATTCCAGTCAAAGCATCCCTTATGAAAATCAAAGAATCCGGTAGATATTTATTGAAGAATAAAGAGCAAGACCAATGCGTCTTGCTCTTACTCCAGATCATCCGCACTATCCTATATCGTATTTTCCCAGGCTTTCAATTGGTGCTCCTTCAACATATCTTCTACAAACTGGGGAACTACGTTTCTGAATTTTCCTGTTTCCGCAGGAACGATCCTGATCATAGCATCGATCATTTCTTTAGGATCGAGACGTCCTTGTGGTGTACCCAAAAGGCTATCGAAAATGGCACGCATCTCGGCACGTTTGGTAAAATTCTTGCTATCGTCCATCCAGCGGAAAGGATTATCCGCCATTGTTTCGTTATAGCCGGTGAGATAAGCTCCGGGGTTGATGGTTTGAATTTGTATACCATATTTCCCGGTCACCTCTATTTGCAAAGCTTCGGCAATTGCTTCCAGCGCGTGTTTGGTGGATACATAAATACCATAACCTGCAGGAGTGAATAATCCGCCCATTGAAGAAGTGAATACGACTTTTCCTTTGCGTTTTTCATTGATGAACTTTGCAATGAATTGTTGCGCAAGCGCCAGCGGAGCAAATACATTGGTTTCAAAATTCCGGCGCACCAGGTCAATAGGGATTTCGAACGTAGGACCAGCTTCTCCGATACCGGCATTGCTGAACAGGATATCGATATCCCATGTAAGCGCATATTTTACATCATAAGGATCGAGAATGTCGAGGCGTTCTACGCGGATATTATCTTCGAGACCCAGCTCTTTTACTTTTTCACGCAGTTGTGTTACCTGCGGAGATATCTGTACACCTGCAATTACTTTATGACCCAATTTTGCGAGACCGATAGCGGTGCCCTCACCGAAACCGGAACCTGCGCCGGTGATAAGGATTGTTTTAGACTGTGACATGATTGTTAAATTTGTATTGATTAATAATTGTTGTTTAAAAATTTGTTTGCGGCAATTGATTATAGCATGCTGCCTGCCGTTGCGATTTCAAAATCCTGATCGGGTGAGCCGCCCGATACGCCGATATAAGCGAGTATTTCATTTCCTTTGCGGATGGGCATACCTCCCTTGAAACCTACAAGGCCTCCGCTGGTGGCAACCATGCCGAAGGTTTTTTGCACGGGGTCGAGAAATACACCTACTTCTTCGGAGTTCATGCGGAAAAGCATTGCTGTTTTTGCTTTGCCGATAGCGATGTCGATAGAACCGAGATACGCATCATCCATCCGTTGAAATGATTTGAGATGACCTGCTGTATCGAGGATCGCGATATTAGCAGCTACACCTAATTCTTTGCCTTTGGCCATTGCTTTCTGAATAACTTCAAAGGAT
>CBHEUU010000540.1:0-3808 GCA_965990355.1 uncultured Chitinophagaceae bacterium | reverse complement strand
AAGCGTCCTCCTGACCTGGTTGCTGAAAAGATCAGTTCACCTGACAAAGCTCCATCCGGCACTCCATCTGCTACAGAAAATTCTTTACTTACACCTGGGATTCCAGGAGAAACAGAAAGGCCGGCCAATGAACCATTGATCAGTAAAACCGGTTCTTTTCAAAAACCTTTATTTACTTCCCGGCCAAATAATCAAAGAGAGTGGCAGCGCAGGAAAAAAGAAGAAAAAACTTTAACCACTCCTGGCCTGCCTGTACGGGAAAGCAATGAACCTTCTGTTCCGTTAAAAACACCAACTACAAGGGAAGAAACAGAAACGACTACTGCTCAAAGCAACACAATAATAAATGCTCCTGCCATTCCTGCACCAGCAACCGATTCAGCTATAAAAACTGATACTGTTGCAGGCAAAAACAATCCACCTTCAAAAGAAAAAGAAGAAGAGCCTGTTGCTAAAAACAAATCACCTAAAAACAACAAGACCGGCGGTAAACTGCAGATCAATTTCTCTGCAGGTCCTGATTTAACCATGGTGGGCATGAATAAAACAGGACAATGGAAAATGCAATATGGAATAGGGCTTAGTTATGCATTGAGTAAACGCTGGCAGATCAGAACAGGTTTTCTGGCCAGCCGTAAATTGTATACAGCAGATTCGAGTGATTATCATCCGCCTAAAAACTTCTGGAATTACTATACCAATCATCAGAAGATTGATGCAGATTGCCTGGTGTTTGAAATACCAGTGAATGTGGTTTATACATTTCCTTCAACTAAAAAACATCAATGGTTTGTATCGGCCGGTGTTTCTTCTTATCTGATGAAAGAAGAGAATTATGAATATTATTATAAAAACTCGTGGGGACAACCGGCCTACAGAAGCTGGAGTACCGAAAATGAGAATAATCATTTCTTTTCTATTCTGCAGCTTTCGGGAGGGTATCAATACAATTTTTCTGAGAGATTTTCTTTGATGGCGGAACCGTATTTGAAATTGCCGTTGGGAGGAGTTGGGTTTGGGAAAGTGAAGTTGAGTAATACGGGGGTGTTGTTTACAGTGGGATATAAACCGTTTCTGAAAAAAGGGAAATGAGCTAATAATTATTTAGTCTTCTTTTTCTCCTTTGGCAATCCTACTTTATTCATTATCCTATTGGCTTCATCCAATTTTTCCTGGAAAAGAGGCATGTCAAGATATTTCTCAAGCGAATTATCAAGCTGTACCATTGGTCCCTTGGCCTTATTGTTTTTTCTTTTTTTCATACTTTAAAATTACTTTATTTCCTTTTAATAAGGAACGCTTCATACATAATTCCGCTGCGGAACGTTTGCCATTCGTCGTTTACTAGACCATATACCTCAAAGTTTTTTATTATCTCGTGCAGATGTTTATTGATACTCATTTGATAAAGCCTTGTTCTCGACCTCGTACTCCCTGTTGCAAAGACCCAGATCGAAGGATATTCTCTAGTAAATATATCTACAGCATTCGCGACTGTTGCCAACACTTTTCTACTATCCCCATTGTTTGAGATCACTTCATCATCCATTTCATATGCCCCTGGTTTCTTATCACCAAAAGCAAGATTAAAAACCCCTTGGATATGCATTTTTGTAAATCGGATAAGCTTAGGTATTTCTCCTTTTGGTCCTTCACTGGTAAATTCAAATACCTTGCGTGATTTTTCATATAATATTTTATATCGCGGAGATTCCATTTTTATAGTCCATTCTTTACAGACCGCAAACTATCCCCGACAAAAAACAGAACCATGGGAAAAACACATCCATAAATGTGAAAAAACTGAACGCATAACACTGAAAATTCTTTATTGAAATATGCCTCAAAATAAAAATCACCCACAGGCAACTCACTGACCTTTCTTCCCGATTTCATGAAAAACCCTGGTATGAAAAAGAATTATGTAATCATTTTATCTCTTCTCGCTTTCTGCGCTGTCATTGTTATCGCCTGTAGCAAAGGCGGTGACGATCCGCCCTCTGACCCCTGTGCAGGCGTGACCATCGCTGTGACAGGTACACCTGTTAATCCTTCCACTCCAGGAGGCACCAACGGTAGTATCAACGCCAGTGCTACCGGCGGTTCAGGCTTTACTTTCAGTCTTAACAACGGAGCATTCCAATCATCCGGCAACTTCACCGGGCTTGCAGCAGGCGCCTATACTGTTACAGCCAAATCATCTGCAGGATGCACAGGCACTCAAACATTCACCCTTACAGCACCCACTCCTTCCTGTACAGGTGTGAACATTACCGTAACAGCCAACACTACAGCTGTCGGAGCTTGTATTGCTTCGCCCAATGGAGGCATCACAGCCTCTGCTACCGGAAGCACCAGCTTCACTTACAGTATTAATGGCACTACCTTCCAGTCCAGCGGCACATTCAGTAACCTGGCTGCAGGTTCCTATACTGTAACTGCTAAAGATGGTAATGGCTGTACCGGAAGTACAACTGTAAACGTGGCTGCTGCTGTAGCTGGTCCGTTATTCTCCGCAGTGAAAACTCTTATACAGAATAATTGTCAAAGCTGTCATAACAATTCCATTGCTAACGGCGGTATGAACTGGCAGGTAGAATGTAATATCGTAGCTAATAAAGACCGGATCAAAGCCAGGGCTGTTGATAATAACCCTTCATCCATGCCACCTACAGGTCCATTGCCACAAAGTGAAAAAGATAAGATCACTGCGTGGATCAATGCAGGCGGAAGATATACCGATTAAGATCACTACTTATGCTTAGATAACAAAGGTTACACAAGGATTAGTTTGTTTAACAGATCCCGTTGCTTACCGCCTTCTTTATCACTAATGGAGAAGGCGTAAGTACGGGATTTATTTAATTAAAGATCTGTGGGGGTCAAATGGAGCCATGCTCCTATACTTGAATGCAATTAGGTGATTTCACCTATCGATAAAATATTGCTTATTTTTTCTTATAAAATCCACTTGCAATTGTTGTAGGTCTTCTTCCTTATACAAAGCGTAAAACTTGTCGTCAAACTTATCCAGTGGGTTATCCTCATAAGATTTACTGAAACCTTTGGCAGAACCATCCTGGTGTTTGGTGATCTTGGCATAATTCTCATGATATATCTTATTCGCTTCTGTTGCAAGAAAAGCAAACTTGTTCGCTCCAACAAGTTTGAGCGCATCAGGCACCAAATCCGCATATTGTCCGGTTGAATTATAATAAAATTGATTGAACCCTCCATTATTTACTTCTGCTTCCAGCTGCCAAATTATAAAAATCGCTTGCTGCGGTTTAGTCCATTTCAGCACGGCCTGTTTTTCTTGTTCATAATCAGGTGGCAGCTTTTCAACAAGATTATCAAATACGGTTTGAATTAGATTTTGGTCAATTGTAGTATCAATAATTTCAGTATTTAGAACTTTATAGATTCGACGGTTTTCGAAGGCTTCTATGGAATTGATTATGTTTTTACTTATTGTATCAACTTCAGAAGTATTCTTATTCCCTTGACCGGCACCAGATGGTTTATTACGACAGCCTAGCAGCATAAATAATAAAATGCAAACAAGGATTGAGCTTTTCAAGAAGGAAGTTTTAAGTAGTTAAAAAAATTATTGGTAACTAATTGCTGAAATAAAGTAAATACATTTACCAAGTTTATTTTTACTGATTAAAGTAAACTTAATATCTCTTAAGATTAACTAATTAAAATTACTATAATACACAACTGACTTCCAGATCAATCGTTAAATAATCGATATCCACAAAAGCGGCCCCTGATTCGTCTGACGGCGAGACCACCGCAGCTCGAG
>CBHEUU010000539.1:0-3809 GCA_965990355.1 uncultured Chitinophagaceae bacterium | reverse complement strand
TTTTCAGGTAACTGGCAAAAAAACTAAACTGTCCGAAAGGAATGCTTACAAGCAGGACGGCCAGCGGCCAAAGCAGGGTGACCAATAGAATATATATCACCACCCAAAGCCATTGCGGTCCTATATTAAATAGGTTCATCAGCTTCCTGCCCATATAACCGGTAAGGCTACCGCCAATAGCGAAAGTGCAGAGGATAAGGATTACCTGCAGGCCATTGACCTTCCATTTTTGTTGTAGGCGGTTGAACATAATATAGCTGCCGCGAAAGTATATAAGCCTTACTGTTTTTCAAACTGGCTGATATTGGTGAACAGTGACCAAATCATGACAAACATTTTTAACCCAATAAAGAAAATCTTTATAAATCCTCTGAAATGCAGTCTGGTAGCGGGTTAAAATTTTTTTAAAACGGATTGTCATTTATAACGTTCGTGACTTATTTTTGCAGCCGGTTAGAGCTATTTATCCACATTTTTCAGATTAATTGCGTCTATGATTCCTTGTAAACCAACGGCCACAAAACTGACATTATTTATACTCTCGCTCGTCGTTTTTACTGCGTTTAATAAAGTTTCGGCCCAGGATGGTAAAGCCTTATTCCAGTCAAAGTGCCAGACCTGTCACAATATTTTCCAGGATCTGACCGGTCCAGCCCTGATGGGCCTTGAAGAAAGGCATAAATGGGCCGACCATAAAGAACTCCTGGCCTGGATCAACAACCCTGGTGGTTATATGGCTAAAGACGCCTATACTACAGGTTTGAAGGCTAAGTTTGGCTCCGTGATGACCGCCTTCCCCGATGTTACCCTGAAAGATGTAGACGCGATCGTTTCCTATATTAATAATGAAGTTGCTAATAAGAATAAACAACCAGAAGGCGGACAAACTGCTGAAACAGCCAAAAGCGGCAGCCAGAACGCTGTAATCTTTGGTGTTATCTCCCTTATTCTTGCCATCATCGCCCTGGTGCTGATGCAGGTAAACAGCAACCTGAAAAAAATGTCTGATGATGCTGAAAACATCGAAAGACCAGAACCCGTTCCCTTCTACCGCAATAAAGTTTACATCGCCATGTTCGCGATCTTCTTCTTTATTGTAGGCGGTTATTTTGTTACCAAAGGCGCGATCGGCCTGCAACGCCAGACCAACTACGAACCCAAACAACCTATTTACTACTCACATAAAGTTCACGCCGGCATCAACCAGATCAACTGTCTGTACTGCCACGGCAATGCCTGGGAAAGCAAATCTGCCGCTATCCCTTCTGTGAACGTATGTATGAACTGCCACAAAGCAATTCAGACTTACGAAAAAGGCCCCAAACTGTTTGACGAAGACAACAACGAGATCAATGGTACTGCGGAAATCGCCAAACTGTACAAATACGCTGGCTTCGATCCTAAAAATGCAGCAGCATGGGATCCTTCCAAAGCAAAACCGATTGAATGGGTCAAAATCCACAATCTTCCTGACCACGTATTCTTCAGCCATGCACAGCACGTAAGGGCTGGTAATGTTCAATGCCAGACCTGCCACGGTGAAATCACTGCAATGGATGAAGTGAAACAAGTATCAGAACTGAGCATGGGCTGGTGCGTTAACTGTCACCGTCAAACAAAAGTTCAGTTCAATTACGACAGCACTAAGGGCAACCAGTTCTATAGCATTTACGAGAAATTCCACAACGATATCAAAAACGGTAAAATGGACAGCGTGACTGTAAAAGATATCGGCGGCCTCGAATGTCAGAAATGTCACTATTAATTTAAGTGGCTAAGGCGGAGACGACCCGCCTTCGCAAAAGCTTACGCTTGCGCCGAAGCTTCAGCGTAGGAGCACGGCGGGTAAGCGGAAAACAGTAAAGGATCAGTTTATAATTTCAACAAAACAGTCGGCGGTACCATCAAATGAACGCCGGCTGCTAACTCAGATAAATATGAGCCAAAATAAGTACTGGCAAAATTTCGGACAGGTCAATGACCCGGAAAATTTTCAGAAGAACGTGCAGGATGAATTTCGCGAAGAGCTTCCTTTTGAAGGTTTTGACGACAAGGGATTGGCAGATGCCAAAGCTCCCCGCAGGGATTTTCTGAAATACCTGGGTTTCAGCACCGCTGCCGCCACACTGGCTGCCAGTTGTAAAGTACCCGTAAGGAAAGCAATTCCTTTCGCCAACAAACCCGAGAACATCATTCCCGGAGATGCTAAGTACTATGCCACTACTTATGTGCAGGACGGAGATGTGATCCCTGTTGTAGCTAAAGTAAGGGACGGCCGCCCTATCAAGATCGAAGGAAATACACTCGCTACATATACCCGCGGTGGTACTTCAGCCCGTGCGCAGGCTTCTGTGCTTGATCTGTATGACATGTATCGCATTACCCACCCCAAAAGGAAAGTAGGCGAGAAGTTTGAAGAAACCACGTACGAGTTTGTTGATAAAGCTATTGCTGAAGGCCTCGCAAGTGCTTCTGGCATTGTGCTCCTTACCAGCACGGTTGTTTCTCCTTCTACTAATCAAATCATCACTGAATTCTTAGCAAAATATCCCGGCAGCCGTCACATACAGGCTGATGCTGTTTCTTACAGCGGCATGCTGCTCGCCAATGAAGCGAGTGGTTTCGGAAGAAAGATCCCTACTTACGATTTTGGCGCAGCCAAAGTGATCGTAAGCCTGGATGCCGATTTCCTTGGCAGCTGGCTCAACCCTGTTGAGAATGCAGTTGGCTACGGGAAAGGAAGAAAGATTGATGAGAAGAAACCTGAAATGAGCAAACACTTCCAGTTTGAAGGCCACCTGAGCACTACCGGTGCCAGCGCGGATGAGCGTTTCACTCACCGCCCTTCTGAAACAGGATTGGTTGCACAGGCTATTCTCGCAGGTTTGGATGGTTCTGTTGCTGCTCCTGCTATTGCAGATGCCAAACTGAAAGCCGGCATTGCAAAAGTGGTTGCTTCACTTAAATCCAACACCGGTGCTTCACTGGTTGTTTCAGGAAGCAACGATGTAAATGTTCAGATCCTCGTTAATGCGATCAATAATGCTGTAGGTGCTTACGGTACTACTATTTCATGGGCTACAACTTCCAACTACCGCGCTGGTATCGATAAAGACCTGGTTGATCTGATAGCTCAAATGGAAGGCGGACAGGTAAGTGCTTTGCTGGTGTATGGTGCAAACCCTGCTTATCATTTCCCTGATGCAGAGAAATTCAAAGCAGCCCTGAAGAAAGTTAAACTGAGCGTTTCTTTCGGTGAAAAACTGGATGAAACAACTGAGCTCTGCAGCTATATCGTTCCCAATCATAATTACCTCGAAAGCTGGGGTGATGCTGAACCAAAAAATAACCTGGTCAGCTTCCAGCAACCTACTATCTATCCTTTATTCAAAACACGCCCTTACCAGACTTCACTGTTGAAATGGGCAGGTAACAATACTGATTACGAAACATATTTCCGCAATTTCTGGACTGTACGTCTTGGTTCTGAAGAAGCGCTGGAAAAAGCACTGCAAGATGGTGTGCTTGATCAGATGACTACTTTGTCAATTGGTACTTACAATGGCAGCGGTGTTGCCGGAGCTGTATCAGGGATTGCTTCTGCTAAAAAAGGCAGTGGTAAATATGAAGTGGTTCTTTACCAGAAAGTTTCTATCGGCACAGGTACCGGCGCTTACAACCCCTGGTTGCAGGAATTGCCTGATCCTATCTCCAAAGCTACCTGGGACAACTATGCGTTGATCTCCATGAGCATGGCGAAAGAACTGCTCGGAATTGACCTGGCAAATAAGGACAACGAAAGAGAGAAC
>CBHEUU010000538.1:0-3835 GCA_965990355.1 uncultured Chitinophagaceae bacterium | reverse complement strand
TTCAGTAGCTAACTTAATGAATGCGGGCCTGCGTCGTTACAAAGAAATGATCAATGAAACTGGTCTTTACACTTAACAAAAAGTTTTATCTACCCAGAAAGAAGTAGAAGAAGCGACAGCGCTGGAACTGCCTATGCTGCAGAAAAACCTGGTGTTCCTGTCTACCATCACTTCAGTAGGTACCCTGGTGGCCCTGCTCGGTACGGTAATCGGTATGATCAAATCATTTGCTGCTCTGGGTGACACTGGTGGCGGTGGTGATTCAAGCGCACTGGCGGTAGGTATCTCCGAAGCTCTGTATAACACGGCATTAGGTATCGGTACTTCTGCCCTGGCACTGATCATGTACAACATTTTCACTACTAAGATCGATTCTATCACATACGGTATCGATGAATCTGGTTTCACTCTGACACAAAGCTTCGCTTCCCTGTACAAATAATCAGGAGCAAGTTTTGTGGATTTTCACCAATCGTTCATCTAATACTAAAATGTAAGAAATGCCAAGTGTTAAAATACCCCGGAAAAGCACGGATACGGATATGACGCCCTTCGTGGACATCGCATTCCTGATCCTGTCCTTTTTCATCATGGCAACGAAGTTCAAACCAGAGGAACCAGTAAAAGTTGAAACTCCCAACTCCGTTTCTTCAGATATATTGAAAGAAGAAAATGCGATATTGATCACAATTGATAAAGACAGCAAGGTTTATCTCAATATTTCTTCTGTGAAAGATGAGAGCAAATCAAAACTGGTAGAAATCATCAACGGCATCAATACTTCAAGGAGCCTGGGGCTGACAGATGCTGAAAAGCAGAGTTTCAAGAATGCACCCATTATTGGCGTGCCTTTCGCGAGCCTGAAAAGCTTCCTCGACCTTCCCCATGACCAGCAGGCAAAAGTGGCACAGCCGGGTATCCCTGTACTGGATTCATTGAATAATGAACTGGTATGGTGGGTTGCAGAAGCGAAAAAAGTTTTTGCAGGCGGTAAGCTGCTTTACCTGATCAAAGGAGATAATACTTCAAAATACCCCACTTTTGAGGCGGTAATCAATGCACTGCGCCGTAATGAGGAGTTTAAATACAACCTTATCACTGCACAGGAAGGAGCTCCTGAAGGTACTGAACTGTTCATCGACAGGCTTAAGAATAAATAATTTAATAATCTGTAAATCAAATTATTATGGCAAGTATTGACAGTGGAGGCGGAGATAGTGGCCACAAGAAAGGCCCGGGTGTGAAGAAAGCCAAGAAATTGTCTACCCGCGTGGATATGACCCCGATGGTGGACCTGGGATTCCTGCTGATCACTTTCTTTATTTTCACGGCAACCATGAGCTCTCCTACAACAATGGACCTCAACATGCCGAAGGATACAGAGAAAAAAGAAGAGGAAACCAAGGTAAAACAATCTGGCGCCCTGACAGTTATGCTGGGCAAAGGCGACCAGGTATACTATTATGAAGGGGAGTTGGAGCCAACCGGCGCTAACTTTAAGCAAACAACCTTCAAAGGTATCCGCGACGAAATCATCAAGAAAAAGAAAGAGGTGATCTCTTCTTATGTGACTGACCCTGCCTGCGAGCAGAAAGCAAGGGAAAAAGGTAAAAAAGACCCCCGTGCAGAATGCCAGGACCAGGACTTTGTAGTGGTGATCAAAGCTATGGAAGATGCTACCTATAAGAATACGGTGGATATCCTGGACGAGATGACTATCAATGCAGTAAAGCGTTTTGCCATGGTTAAGATCTCCGATACGGAGAAAGAACTGGTAAGGGCTACTGAGGCCAGCACAGGAGTAAAATAAAACCTGCTTTTCTTTATGGAAAGCGGTAGATCAAGCATCTAAACTTAAACAACCTAAAAATGGAAGCCAACAAAATACTATCAGCCGATCTTCTTGACCTCGTTTTCGAGGGCAGGAATAAGGACTATGGTGCTTATGATCTGCGCAAGCGGTATAATAAGCGCATCACGCTGGCTTTGGTTATTACAGGCTCTGTTGCTCTCCTTGCTCTGATTGGCTCTATTGTGGCCAGTGAGTTCAAAGGCAAGAGTGATGATAAACTGGAAATCAAAGAAGTAACTATACAAGATCTGAAGCAGGAAGAGGAAATCAAGGAACTGCCCCCCCCTCCTCCGCCCAAGCCACCAGATCCTCCGAAAATTGAAATGAAGCAGTTCACGCCTCCCAAAATCGTAAAAGATGAGGAAGTGCAGGAACCACCACCCGCCCAGGAAGAGCTGAAAGAAGCTAAGATCGACGTGGTGAACCAGGAAGGTATCAAAGACGAAGGTATCGTAGCTCCTGCCGTTATCGACGACGGTAAAGGTGTAGTGGAAGAGAAAAAAGCCGAAGACGAAAACAAGATCTTCGAAAAAGTGGAAATCGAAGCCTCCTTTAAAGGTGGTGAAGGTGCCTGGAGAAAATACCTCGAAAGAAACCTGAACGGTAACACACCCGTTGATAATGGTGCTCCCGAAGGAACTTACACCGTATACGTTCAGTTCGTAGTAAGTAAAGACGGTTCTATCAGTGATGTTAAACCTCTTACTTCCCACGGATTCGGTATGGAGCAGGAAGCGGTAAGGGTTATCAAAAAAGGCCCGAACTGGACACCTGCGGTGCAAAACGGACGTAGCGTAAATGCTTACCGTAAGCAGCCGATCACGTTCCAGGTGACTGGCGAATAATATTGAAACGCGAATGGCGCGAATAAGACGCTAATATGCGAATGACGCGAATGGTTCACGCAAATAGCAAGAGTCTTAAAATCCTCTCTCGAACTCCGGGAGAGGATTTTTGTTTTATGGGGTAGCCGATTAAATTTATTTTTGAAGCAGATGAGTAACAATCTTTCAGGCTGGGATGACACTATTATTGCCCTGGCGACCCCGCCGGGCATTGGCGCTATTGGAGTGATCAGGTTGAGTGGGTCAAACAGTTTTTCTATTGTAAATGAATTATTCCCTTCAAAGGATCTTTTGCAGGTGCCTTCGCATACGTTGCAAGTAGGTTATCTGCAGGAAAATGGAAAGCCGATAGATGAAGTGGTGCTCTCGCTTTTCCGCGGCCCCCGTTCATATACAGGCGAAGATGTGATAGAGATCAGTTGCCATGGCTCGCCTTTTATTCATCAGCAGGTGATGGAAGCTTGTATCCGTAAAGGGGCCCGCCTGGCTAAGCCCGGTGAATTTACCCAACGGGCTTTCCTGGCAGGTAAAATGGACCTGGCTCAGGCGGAGTCTGTAGCGGATATTATTGCCAGTAATACGGCTGCTTCGCATAAGGCGGCTTTGCATGCTATGCGTGGAGGCTTTTCGGCCAAGCTGCGTGATTTGCGGGAGCAGTTGATCCGTTTTTCAGCACTGATAGAACTCGAGCTGGACTTTTCGCAGGAGGATGTGGAGTTTGCGGACCGTGGAGCGTTTTATAGTTTGATCAGTGAGCTTCGCGAATCGACCCGTCAGTTGATTGATTCTTTTCGCTTGGGGAATGTGATCCGGAATGGAGTGAGTGTGGCGATTATAGGCAAGCCTAATGCGGGTAAATCTACCTTGCTGAATACATTGTTGAATGAGAATAGAGCCATCGTAAGCGATATACCAGGAACTACCCGTGATACAATTGAAGAAGTGATCAATATCGGGGGTATTTTGTTCCGGTTGATTGATACGGCTGGTATCCGTCAGCATACGAGTGATGCGATTGAAAGTGCTGGTGTGGAGCGAAGCCTGGAAAAAATGAAACAGGCGGATTTGGTGTTGTATCTTTTTGATGCGTCGGATGATATAGGAGAGATAGAGCAAAGGTTGAGTGAGTTGAAAGCGC